>JAFCZI010000282.1 GCA_019314425.1 Deltaproteobacteria bacterium
ATTGTCAAGATATTTTTATACGGACGGGACGGGGGTGTGCCTCCGGGAGAAAAACCGGGGTCACCCATGATTCAACATTTCTGATACCACTTTTTTAAGATGCTCGATGCTGTCTCCCTGTTTTTCCACAAAGACCGCAGAGGTTAAGGCCTCTAAAGGATGGACATGATCTGTCCGGAAGGAATGAAGCACCACCGGAAGCTGGGGGATACGATCGTTAAGCTGTTCAACGATCTCCACCTCGCCCGCATCCGGCAAATCTAAATCTAAGATGAGGAGGTCGAGGGGCGCTTGGCTAAAGACCCATTTCAAGACTTCCCGGCTGTCCTTTGCCATCCGAACCCGGTAGCCTTCAGCCATCATCTCTCGCTTCAGGAGCTCTCTCACATTGGGATTACGGTCCGCTATCAAGATCGTAAATTTATTTTCATTTTCCAAAGGATATCTCCGTGCCACACAATATGCGGCCTTCATGTAAGCGAAGCGGCAGCCTGCCCGTTCGGCTCCAGGCGCTTAGAAATGGAGATGCAAAATTTCGTCCCTTTTCCCGCTGCGACATCTAACCAGATATGACCCTGATGCCTTTTTGATATTTCTTTTGCAATGGCCAGTCCAAGACCGGAACCGGCGGTGCCCACAGACGTTTCGTTTCTCTGGAAAAGATCAAAGATCTTTCCCCTATCTTTGGATTTTATGCCGACGCCGTCATCGTTGAGAAAAAAGATGTGGTGGGTTTCGTTTTCCTCGCACCCTATTTTGATCTCCGACAAATCTTCGCCGCCATATTTCAGGGTATTGTCAACCAGATTTCTGAACACGCTTAAAAGAGCCGATCGATCCGCAACAATTTTCGGCAGATCGTCAGACACTGACCACCTGACCTGATGTTGTTTCAACCTGTCTGAGAATTCGCCTCTGATGGTCCGAATCATCGCTTTGGCCGAAATCCTTTCAAAATTAAAGGGGGCTTCTTTTGCGACAATATATCCATTGAGTTTTTCTACAAGAGCCGCCATCTGCGCTGCGGTCCTCAAGATTTGACGGCAATGTTCCTTCCCTTTCTTATCCAAACCATGCGCGTATTTTTCGTTAAGACGTTTTGTAAGAGCATAAAGCGCCACTGCCGGGCTCTTGAGATCGTGGGAAACCGAATAGGCAAAAAATTTAATCACATCCTTTTTTTCTCTAACCGCCTCGATTTTGGCCTCTAAATCGGCGTAAAGTCTGGCGTTGTCCGCAGCCACAGCTATCTGGTTTCCGACAATGGTGAGGAGATCAATTGTGTCCTGATCAAGCTGAAAGTCTTTGTTTGTGGCTAAATTCATGACGCCTCGGACCCTGTTCCTCGTAATCAAAGGCACGCACAGCACAATATTAAAGCCCTTGCCTGAAAGAAGCGCAGCCCTTTCCCTGTCCTCCAAATCAGAAACATGTTGGGCGATGAACGATTGGGTCCGCGCCGCTTTGCCCGAAAAGCCTTCGTTGATACTGACCCGTTCCAGACCACGGGGGGGCATCCCTTCGTGAGCGACAAGATCGAGATATTGCCCGGTCTCATTCAGGAGATATACCCGGCCCGCTTCGAGATCAAAATGCGCCAGGACCCTGGAAAGCGCCCCCGCCAAAAGACCTTTCATCGTCAATGGCGTGCTTAAATAATTACCCATCTTAAATAAAAGGGCCAACCCCTCGTTACGAGTCTTGAGCGCCTCATTGTTGACCTTAACGGATATATATTTTTTATTGATTAACATTTTGACCTGCCTTGAATCATCCGGGATGGCGTTGTAAAAGGTTCCAGATACAAGGCGTAGTGGTTTTTCAGGATCGTAGGCATACATTGTAGTATGTTGAGATCCTGAAAAAATCACTGCAACGCAGTAGATGGGACTTTTTACGACACCATCAATTTTGAGTTCTACCCGCCTCCATCAACACATATAGCAACCAACGTGCCAGAGATGATGAACCCAATAATGGCATGTAAACACACGATTCGGGATGCTTTAGGTTGATTAAGGATAGACCGACAAGAAGATTTCCCGGAGGGAACTTGTCGGTTTTTTTTACAGATTGTAAAAGGAGGTCATCAATGAGGCCCGATCCCGGAGGAGGGCCTCGATGTTCGAAGAAGGATCTTTTTGATTTTTTGTCTCAGAACGCGCCGCCGCTTTTCCTGACAAGGAGCTTGCTTTCAGCCAGCCTGATTCTCTCTTCCTGTTCGTCTTTTCTCTTCCTGGCCCTTTGTAATTTAGAGGTTAACTCATCGAATTCCGCCGGCTTCATAAGATAGTCGAAGGCGCCCAATTTCATGCCCGTAACAGCGGTTTCGGCACTGCCGTGCCCGGTCAACATAATGACCTCTACCAGTGGAAACCGCTTTTTTATCTCAACCAATGTTTCCATGCCATCCATGCCGGGCATCTTGATATCCAGGACAACCACGTCGATATTGGTTTTCGCCAATATATCGAGACATCCTTCTCCGCTATATGCAGCGGAAACCTTTTCTCCCGCCTCCTGCAATCTCAAAGAAAGCATTTCCACAAAGTCTTTTTCATCATCCACTAAAAGCACTCTCGTCGGTATTCTGACCATGGCTCATTCCTCCTCTATTTACAATCGATGTCCGACCGAAAACTCCAAAATGTCGTATGTTGTGATTCTGAAAAATCACTGCAACGCAGTAGATGGGACTTTTTACGACGCCATCACCTTTTATCCAAAACAACTTCCCCATCAGGATATCTCGGAAGTTTTATACAAAAGCTTGCCCCCTGGCCTAACCGGCTCTCCACATCCATTTTCCCACCTAATTTATCGAGAATACTGCGGGTAACAAACAGCCCCAGACCCGTCCCTTCACCCGGGGGCTTGGTACTGAAGAACGGCTCAAAAATCTTCTTCAGGTGTTCCCTGGGGATACCCTGGCCGGTATCTTGTATTGTGAGCGCCACCCAATCGTCAACCGGCTTGAGCGTTGCCGTGATCTTGCCTCCGGACCCGGTTGCATGAATGGCATTGGTTATGATATTGATCAAGACCTGCCTCAGCTTATAGGGATCGGTCCAGATGGAGTGAACCGCAGGATCAACCTCCTGGACGATCTCAACATTCTTATTGACCGCCTCTTTCCGGAGCAGGCCGACCGTTTCATCCATCAATTCCTTCAAATCCACCTCGGCAAGGGTAGAATCGTTCTGTTTCACCGTTCCCAGAAGTTGATGGGTAATCCGCCTGGCCCTTTCAACCCCGTTTTCTATTTTGTCCAGGGCCATTTCAAAATCGCCCTTGCGCGGCATGTGGGCAAGTTCCTCTTTGTTGAGGATCGATTTCATCCAGCCCGTGGATTCCTTGATAATGGCTAAGGGATTGTTGATTTCATGGGCAACCCCGGCGGCCAGGGTACCCAAAGAGGCCAATCTTTCAGTGGCGATCATCTGCTGCTCCATTTTGGCCCTGAAGTCGCCCTCTTTCCGCTTTTCATCCTCCCTGACGAGTTTTTCGTGGGCCTGCCTGATCTTGCCCAACAGGTGTTCCAACTCTATGGGTTTGCTGAGATAATCAAACGCCCCAGTCTTAATGCCGTCC
>JAFCZI010000283.1 GCA_019314425.1 Deltaproteobacteria bacterium
AAAACTACGATTGTTCTGGTGGGCTGTTGGTGCTCATACCAACGCCCCATTGATTTCGCTTTTTCATAGGTCTGGAGGCAGTTTCGCACCCTTGCGCATTCCCCCCTCCCGCGTTTACATATGATCGTGCAGCCTGGTGCGCCTCCGCGCCTCAGAAGTGCATTCTCATGGCAGAATGAAATTAGACAACGAAATCAATGCATTGCACTTTTTTTTAAAAAAATGCATTTTTTTGAATCCTTATATCGGAGTTTTAGTTAGAATTTAATCAATTTTGTGTTAATTGTTTATAAATTTTAACAGGATGGCATCTTTTTACCGCTTGACTCATCCTCTCAATTTTCATAAACTTCCGGGATATAAACACATGCCTATTTTTTTCAGAACGTTCCGAAAAGGAGATGAATGAGATGCTGCAGAACAAGGTCGGATACGATATTATTCAGAAAATCGGTAGTATATCAACAATCGAAGAGACCTATCAGGTTTTTGAAAAACAGATGGATGCGGTCAATCTGGCCAAAATCCGGAAAATCAGGAACGCTGACGCCCTGCTGAAGATTGCCAATGCCATTATCATGTGTCAGCCGGATGACATTTTCGTGAATACCGGTTCTGCGGAGGATATCGCGAGGGTCAATGAAATGTCTTTGGAAAAGAGCGAAGAAGCGAAGCTGGCCATGGAACAACACACCATTCATTTCGATCTCGCGGCGGAACAGGGTCGGATTATCGACCGCACGTTTTATATCGCCAATCCGGGCGAGGAAATCAGTTCGCTCGCCAATCGGATGGACCGGGATGATGCCTTAAAAGATGTCGAGGAAAAGATGACCGGCATCATGAAAGGTAAAACCATGGTGGTCGGTTTTTACAGCCGCGGTCCTGTGGGTTCTCCGGGGGCCAACCCGGCCATTGAGGTCACCAGTTCTCTGTATGTGTCCCACAGCGCTGAACTCCTGTACCGGAATGCTTTTGACCACTTTGACGAAGAGGTGGAGCGGCTGGGCCATTTCTACGCCAATATTCACAGTGAAGGGCTTAATCGAACCGAAGACCTGCCCAATGCCCGCGTCTTCATGGACCGTAGTTTTCAGACCACTTACAGCATGAACTGCACCTACGCCGGCAACACATTGCTCTTGAAAAAAGGGAACCATCGCTTTTCGGTGGATAAGGCCGTTTATACCAACCGGGGTAACGAACTGGCTGAACATATGTTTATCACGGGCATTGACGGCCCCGACAAAAAACGGGTGACCTGGTTTGCGGGGGCGGCCCCCAGCGGTTGCGGCAAAACCACCACCGCCATGGCCGGTGCGCATTTTCTGGGCGATGACCTGGCCCAGATGTGGATTGCCGATGACGGCAGTGTTCGGTCCGTAAACCCTGAAGCCGGTATTTTCGGGATCGTGGAAGACGTGAACCGGGAAGGGGACCCGCTTTTGATGGATTGCCTGCGAAAACCCGGCACCGAGGTGATCTGGTCCAATGTCCTGATTGACGAAAATAAGGTCCCCCACTGGGTGGGTAACGGTGACACGCCCCCAAAAAAGGGATTCAACTTTCAGGGGCCATGGGAGGCGGGAATGGTGGATGGAAACGGAAAGCCCGTGCCCATGAGCCACCCCAACTCAAGATGTACTTTGAAGGCAACGGCTCTGGCCAATTGTTCGGACCGGTTTGAAGACCCGGCGGGCGTGGAAACCAGTGTTGTCACCTACAGCGGTCGGGACAGCGACACCATGCCGCCGGTCTGGCTGGCCGTCACGCCGGACCATGGGGTGGTCATCGGCGCGTCCATCGTCTCGGCGGCAACGGCCACGGAAGTGGGGGCCACGGGTGTGAAGCGGGCTCCCTGGGCCAATGCCCCCTTTATTCCGGGCGCTTTGGCGGACTATATGGATGCGCAGTTTAAGTTCTTCAACAGCGAAAAAATTGACGATAATAAACGACCCGTACTTGCCGGTCTCAACTATTTTCTGACCCATGAGGCCAGGGGCGGGGAGTCCAGGAAACTGCTGGGCGAAAAGCGGGACGTGAAGGTATGGCTGGGCTGGCTGGAGAGACGCTTCCACGGTGATGTGGAGGCCATTTTGACCCCCGTCGGCTATCTCCCCAAATATAAGGATTTAAAGGCGCTGTTCAAGGATATTATTGATAAAGAATACCCCGAAGATCTTTACATCAAACAATTCTCCCTCTATATCGACAACATCGTTGCCC
Organism: Deltaproteobacteria bacterium; assembly: GCA_019314425.1. Classification (GTDB taxonomy): domain Bacteria; phylum Desulfobacterota; class DSM-4660; order Desulfatiglandales; family Desulfatiglandaceae; genus NaphS2. The sequence continues at coordinate 2,227 of JAFCZI010000283.1, forward strand.
GCATTGATCTTCAGAAAGAAGCTTACGGAAAAGAGAGCAACGTTCCGGCACGTCTTTTTGAAATCCTGGATGAGCAGAGGCAGGGGTTGGTGGCACTCAGAGAAAAATTCGGGTCCATTGTCGCCCCCGCCCAACTGATGGCATAAGGGCGTTTCCCCCGATCCGTTCGGGCGAAGCATGGAGAGACTTTTATGAAAAGGGCAGGGCGCTTTTTTGGTGTGCTGCCCTTTTACGAATAGCGAAGACCTCAATAACATCCTTGCCCAATGCCCACCCGTGCTGTTTGAGTTGTGAAATGGCGTTTTTAAAGAACTTCCGATTGATAATCAGTAGCAATGCGGCCAGGAGAAATGTGGACCAGATGATGCGATGGGATACGATCTCAAGCGGCGATACCGCCGACATGGCTTTGAAATAAAACGGGGTCAACCCCCAGAAAACGAACGCTGCCGCTGCCTGGCCCTTTCGCCCCCTTTTCTGGAAGAATTCCTGGGGCTTTCTTCCCAGGATTCAAGAACTCCATCCTATCACAAAACCCTCAAGGATCTTTGCATGTTCAGACGTTACGCATCTAAATTTATTGCGGAATATGACATGTTCATGGGGGGAGATCTTTCAAACGGGGAGTCCTACGCCCGGATCATGAGGCAACATACCGGTTTCTATTATCAGCCGGAAAGCCATCTTTTCGATCTGGTTCCCGAGCTGTATTGCCTGGATTATGTTCTCGGGTGGATGGCGGAAACGGTTATGGAAAACCATTTAAGGGCGCAGCTGGGAACTCGATGGATGTTCGAGCCTGAAACGGGCCGAATCCTGAAGGGCTGGTGGGCTCAGGGGAACCAATATGATCTGCCGGGGTTTCTGGCACACAACGGTTTAGGTGAAATGAGTGCTGCGGCCATGGTGAGCCGTTGGGAAAAAGGATTGGAATAGCCGTGATGGCGACGTAAAAAGTCCCATCTACTGCGTTTCAGTGATTTTTCAGAATCTCAACATACTACATGTATGCCTACGATCCTGAAAAACCACTACGCCTTGTGTATGGAACCTTTTGCAACGCCATCTATAGATGGATTTGTGACTTTTTACGAGACCATCAAATCTTGATGCACTCGTAAAAAGTCACGAATTTTAAAGCTTATATTTTTAACACATAGGCAGGATTTAGAGTTTTAGCAACCGTGCTGTGTACTATTTTCAGTAGTTCATCATTTATAGAACCCAGCTTCTTAACAAAGCGCTGGTTTGCAAAATTCTTAACCTGAAAACAGTCTATGGCAGACACTTTAGATAATCCATTTCCTACGCTATTCTCAACCCTTACCATCCAAGGGTAGCGAGAATGGCTGTG
>JAFCZI010000284.1 GCA_019314425.1 Deltaproteobacteria bacterium
TTTTGCCTTAAAATTTCCTGGGTATCTTTTCCTCATCTGATCTCCTTTCTGATCAGAAGATATCACAAGAAAAGTAGCTTAACCACTGGTTCGAAAATTGGGGTCCATTATATTGATGGACGTCCCCAAAATCCAGGATGCAATCAGATGCCCCTTGTGGGAAAAATCTGAGAATATCTTCTGCTCCCAAAATTCACGATGACAATTCCGGTTACAATCAATGCCAGGGCCAGCAGAAGTTCCCAGGTAATGGGTTCCCCGAGAATCAGTCCGCCAAGGAGGACGCCTGCGATCGGCATGATAAAGATGAAAGAATGCAGCGCCACCGCGCCGTATTTCAACAGCATGGTGCTCCAGGCCACAAATCCGAAGGAGGCGGTCACAAGGCTCTGATAAAGAAGCGCGGAAAGCACTTTCCCATCCAGGTTGACAATCATGCGCGCATCCCATAAAAATCCCGCCAACAGAAAGAAGGGGATGCAAAAGAGCATGGGGTAAAACACGATCTGAAAGGGTGAAAACAGATGGATGATCCTTTTGGTATAGACCGTGTTGACAGCCCAGAGAAAGGCCGTTACCAGAATCATTAAATCACCGATCTGAACATCGGCAGTGACCCCTTTTTTTCCTGAAAAAACCAGGACCATTCCCACCGCTCCCATAATCAGTCCCAGGAGCTTCTTTTTTGTCATCCGATCCCCCGGAATAAACCAGTGGGCCAGGACCAGGAGAAAAAAGGGCTGAAGGTTCACCATCAGTGTTCCCCTGGAAGCGCTCGTTTTTCCAAGTCCCAGATACAACAGTCCCAGTTGCAGGGTAAAGACAAGGGAAATGATCAAAATCTGAACGGTCTGCCCCTTCCGCAGGGCAAAGGGTCTCCCGGTAAATCTGGCCCAGAAGTAGATGGCCGCCGCAGCGATGCTGAAACGGAGTCCGGCGGCCGTAAAGGTACCAATTCCCGAAAAACTGTACTTGATCGCCACGGCATTGGCGCCAAACAGCGTACACAAAAAAACCGTAAATAAGGCGGCGGAAAAGGGAAGGTCCTGGTTGCTGAGATTGTGCTGCGTCATTTTTTCCTGTTGATTTGTGAAACCTGCCCATCTGGCCAGCATTTACATGCAATCGAAGAGGAACATGGTAATCTATCACAAATCCATCTGAATACCTAACAGGAATTCTCGCAGCCGCTCACCTCCAGTTTATTCATATCCCAGATGGTTTCCACCGCTCCGATGATAGCGCCATTGGCATCACGCAAAATTGACGTTTGATCTTTCTTGACCTTGACGAAAAATCCTAGTTTTCATTCAGACACTAGCGCCAATTTAAAAATATTCAATTTTGACGGATCAAGAAATCCCGCATTGATCTGAAAACCGACCTGTAAGGGTACTGTCCTGGACCGCATACGGGCAGCTAAGAAGCGGATACCCCTTGGAATTTCGTTGATTCATACACCGATTTTTTCCCCTGCCGGAACAGCGCCATCCCATATTTTCACAGAGGGAAACAGGGACCGGTCCGTGTGAGGTAGGAATTTCGCCGCGCTGAAAAGGTTCATAAACGCCTGATTGACGTTCAGTTCCAGATAGGTGATTTGATCCCGAATGTGAAAGAGTGATTTTTGCGCATCCACTCCCAGAAGGGCCATGGTCGCTCCCGCAAGAGATGTATTGCCCAGAGAAACGTAGGTACTCAGCGGCAGATCGGGAATCATTCCGATGTTGATGGCGGAGCTGGGATTAATATAGCTCCCGAAGGTGCCGGCCACGAAAAACCGTCCGATATCCTCAAATGGGATACTCACAGTTTTGGCAATGGTGGTCAAAATGGTGTACATGGCGGCTTTGGACCGAATCAAGCCATCAATATCGATCTGGCTGAGGGTCAACGGGTTGCCGGTCCCCGAAGCTTCCGCCGGCACCACGATCAGATATCTGATACCATCCCTCTCCGTAAGACGTTCCCCACAGCGATCCCGCACGAATTTGCCCCTCAAATCAATCATCCCCGCCAGAAAAAGCTGGCTCACCAGATCAATCAGCCCGGAACCGCATATACCCAAAGGACCCCGACCTTCAGTGGCTGCCGAACCATCGCGCGAAGGAATCGTCCCGATGGTGAAAGCAACCGTATCAGGGTCAATCATAACGCTGTCAATCACGCCGGGCGCCGCCATCATGCCCATATCGGCAACCCCGCCCTCAAGGGCCGGCCCTGCGGCGCCGGCACAGGCCATCAGCCAGTCCCGATTCCCGATCACCACTTCCGCATTGGTGCCCACATCCACCAGAAACGAAACATCCTCCCGCTCCGTCATTTTGGACGCCAGAATACCCGAAATCAAATCACCGCCGAAATAACTGCCCACATTGGGGAAAACCAATACCGGTGCTTCCGGATTGATCTCTAGACCCACTTCCCGGGCGTTCACGGTATCCGGTCGATTCACCACCGGGATATAGGGCTCCCGGCAAATCCAGTGGGGGTCCAGACCCAGAAACAGGTGGGTCATGGTGGTGTTGCCGGCCACCGTCATCCCCACGATGGATTTTCGTGTGATACCATTTTCTTCCACCAGATTTCCGATTTTACGGTTGATTTCATCCAGCACCAGCGTCTGAAGCTTTACAAGCCCCCCCTCACGCCCCGCAAAGTGAATTCGCGTCAGGATGTCCGCCCCAATCTCGATCTGGGGGTTGTTAAAAGAAATCTCATCCAGAGTTTCCCCACGGGTCAAGTCCACCAACCGCAGCACCAGGGTGGAACTTCCCAGATCCAGGGAAAGGCCATGAACCCCTTTCGGCTCTTTGCCATCAAAGACATCGATCAGCCGCCAGCCGTCTCCATCCCGATAAACCGCCCCTTCCACACAATAGTCATGGGCCCTGAGATCACGTGACAACCGCTTCACCAGAGAAAAATCCACCCACACTCCACGCCCCCCGAGCCGTTGTTTCAATCCTTTAACCAGGCGATCCACATCCGCTGTGTTGTCGCCAAGACTCGGGGCGGCCAGGTCGGGTGTTACCAATCTAATCCATGCATCGTTTTCAGCCATTATTACCATTGCACTGTTCCCTAGTTTAGATCTCGTTATTTCCCCCCATTTTGAGGGCCAAAAAATGGACATTTCGCCGTATCAAAATAGTGTTCCATTGAACGGGCTGGCAGATAACTAGCTGATATTACTAGCCATCCGGAAATCGAGGGTGTCCAATTTTTATCTGAGAGCGTGTTTTTTTGCCTGAAACAACTGTATTCCCAGGGTATTTTGGACATGGATAATTTTTGATGTAACGAGGTCTGTAGTTTCAAAAATCCCATTACTTTCAACAAATCGATAACAAAGGAACAAAATATGAAAAAAAAATCAATGACAAAATCAGTACACCAACGAAAACCCGAAGAATTTTACCAGGGAACAATGTTTCTTGACCCTGAGCATACCATACATTCAGACCTCGTTACGAGGGGTGGTTTTGCCCCCCGATTTTTGGACATTTCTCTATTTGAGGGGCGAATTTCCGACTTCAAGCTGGAGTAATTTTCCAGCAGGGGTGACGACCCTGACGTAAGATACGTTGCTCATAATTCCGCATTTCAGCCTTTGTGAGTTTCGCTCCGGTGTTATACTTTCCTTCAACCATTTCAATAGTTGGCGTGTTTCCTTTCCAGGTCATTGTTGATGCGAGCCCCAGGACTTTCTTTTCGCTGTCAAGCAACTCGCCGTTCCAATGATTTTCCAGTCTCCCCCAGACCCGTTCAATTGGGTTGTACTTGCTGTGATATGGAGGATAGTAGGCCAGCCTGACATGGAGAGCATTGCCGTATGCAAAGTCTACAATACGTTTGATGAACTG
>JAFCZI010000285.1 GCA_019314425.1 Deltaproteobacteria bacterium
CTTATTATGCAAAAGATGGCAAAGTCCGCGCACTGGATACAGTCGGGTTTTCTATCCCATCCCATCGTGGTTGTTATGGGGAATGTAATTTCTGCGCCATCGCCGTTCACGAGGGGCGCACGATCCGCTCACGCAGTCAGGATTCGATTGTTGCAGAAGCAAAAGTGATTACCAGGCATCCTAAATTCAAGGGCTATATCTCCGATTTAGGCGGACCGACCGCGAATATGTACGGCTACGAGTGTGGGAAGAAATTGAAGGCTGGCAACTGTCCAAGCAAGCGATGTGTCAGCCCCACCATCTGCCCCGTGATTAAGATCGATCATCGTCCCCACGCCGAAGTATTGGAAAAAGTGAGCAAAATAGAGGGAGTCAAGAAAGTCTTCGTTGCATCCGGTCTGCGCTACGATATGATCCTAAGCGACACCGAACACGGTGATGACTATCTGCGTCAAGTCGTTACGCATCATACGTCCGGGCAAATGAAAATTGCCCCGGAACATACCGAAGATAATGTCTTGCGAAAAATGGGGAAACCCGGCACAGCATCGTTGGTCGAATTCAAAAATCGATTTGAGCAACTGACGCGCGATGCCGGCAAAAAACAATTCCTGACCTACTATATGATCGCTGCCCACCCGGGCTGCGAAGACCGTGACATGCGCAAGATGAAAAATTTCGTTAGCGGCGAGCTACGCATCAACCCCGAGCAAGTGCAAATTTTTACCCCGACACCATCCACTTATTCCAGCGTGATGTATTGGACAGAAATGGATCCCTTCACCCTGGAGCCACTTTTCGTGGAGAAAGACGCCAACAGGAAGCGAAAACAAAAAGACATCATTACGCAAAAGAGACATCCACAAAAAAGACGTAGATAAAGTTTTGCTACTTATTGCATCGCCAATTAAGTTCTTGGCGTTTTCATATTTCTGCGAGCCGACGATGCTGTTGCGGAGGCGTGGCTGTCTCACTCCTTGAAATGAGATTGCTTCGGCGATAAAACTGCCTCGCAAAGACAGAAAGAAGTTGAAGTTATTTTCTTTACGATGTACCTATTTGTCCCATTCGCATAATTCGCTATTATTCGTAATAAAAACAAGGAGCAGCTATGAGCACAGGTATTGTCACTGCATACGCACTCTACCTCCGCGAGGGACCCGATCGCAACCAACCCATTTTGGGCGCGCTTTACAAGGATGACATAGTCACCATCCTGGATAATTCTCCAGACAAACTCTGGAAAAAACTGCGCACAGCCAACGGAACCGAGGGTTGGTCTTCTGCCAAATATCTGCGCATTGAAAGTAGCGATACGCCACCACCCATCCCCAGCACAGGGCAATATCTCGTCACGGCTTATGCACTTTATATCCGCGAGGGAGCTGGGTCAAGCTACAAAGCTCTGGGATACCTGCGCTATGACGATATAGTCGAGTCTCTCGGCGAATCCGCAGATGGGAAGTGGAAGCAAGTTCAAAGGGCGGACGGTCTCACCGGCTGGGCATCCAGCAAATATCTTCAGAGCATCAACATCGTCGTCGAACCGCCCCCATCCGAATCCGCACAAGGTCGCTATCAGGTCACGGCGTACGCGCTTTATGTCCGCGAAGGAGCAGCCCGCACCTTCAAAGCAATCACCTATCTCCGCGAAGGCGATGTGGTCACCGCACTCAATCTTTCTTCAGATGGATTATGGCTGGAAGTACGGCTATCCAACGGGCTAATCGGTTGGGTTTCGAAAAAATACCTGCAAAGTTTAGGCGATCCCGCCCCTCCATTTGAGCCTGCTCCCGCCAGTGGACAATATCGCGTCTCTATCGATTCCCTTTATCTGCGCGCCGGTGCTGGAACAGATTCCCCGTCAATCGGCTTGATGCAAAAAGACACCCTCCTGACCGCGTTAAGCACATCTTCTGATGGCTCATGGAAAGAAGTTCAGCTGGAGTCTGGGCAAACTGGCTGGTGCGCGGGCAAATACCTATACTGCCTGAGCGGAGTCGAAAGCCCTGCCGAAGAGACAGATCTGCTCGGTTTTCACCGTAACTTATCGAATGTCCTCAGCTTTTATATTGATCCCGACCCGGAAACACAACTTATTGGCGAATTATCATGGGAAGAAACCGTCGACGTGCTCGAAGTTTCAGCAGACAAGAAATGGAAGAAAATCGTCACCGCGTACGGGAAGGTTGGCTGGTCTGAAATAAAATATCTGGTCAGCCTAGGTGAATGTGCCACATTAAAAGATGATGAAGAGTTCCCCTGGATGCCGATCGCTTTCAACGATTTGGGATTACGCGAGTTCGCCGGTTCGCCAAGTAATCCGCAGATTTTGGAATATATGGCGAGTACCAACTTGCGCGAATTTCCCCATCTCCCCGACGAAACAGATTGGTGCGCGGCATTCGTCAATTGGAATATTGAACAAGCTGGCATCGAAGCCACCGGCTGGGCAACCGTTTACCCGTGGATGGCATGGGGTGACGAGATCAAAACGCCACGCCGCGGCTGCGTGGTCAACTTTCAATGGGATGATGGTGGTCAACACACCGCCTTTTATCTCGGCGAATGCGGCGACCGCGTCCGCGCACTGGGCGGCAACCAGAGCAAAGCGGTCTGGATCAAGTCCTACCCCAAGCGGAATGTAATTAATTATCGAATCCCAAAGAATTGGGGATAATACTTAATGTCATTGCGAGCCAGCTTTATCGGCGAAGCAATCTCCTTGACGGTGCGGGAGACTGCCACGCTCCGTAAACTCCGCTCGCAGTGACAAGCACGTCACTTACAATCTAACCACCACCCTTTTCTGAAAATCGCAATCTACGAAGTTCGCAGAATTTACCCTTCTGCGAGCTTCTGATTCTCTTCCAATCCCGCTCTTGTCAAAAAAATCACCGCTAGTAAAATCAACACGCCCCCAAATAATTGGCTCATTTCCAAACGCTCCCCCAACCACCATGACGCCAACCCAACCGTGACAAATGGCTCTGTCGTCGAAAGAATCGCCGCATTTGTTGAGCCGACTTTCTCCAGCCCCGCAAAAAATGTCCCCAGAGCAATGATTGAGCAAATCACCGTTGCAGCAATGGCTACCCAGCCGGATATTTCATTTGGTGGCTGAAAACCGCGTATAGCAACAATCCCCCCAAAAGAGACTCCCGTTGAAAGCATAATAACAGCAGTTGCGCTGCGAATATCTACTTTCTCCATCAGCTTTCCACCAACCACGATATAGCCAGCATATAGGAAAGCAGCAGTCAACGCAAGAACAATCCCCAAAGAAAAGCCATCCCCATTGGGCTTAAGAGTAAAAGCCGTACCCAGCAAGGCAAGTCCCAATGCCCCCAGTTTAACTTTACTCAGGCATTCACGAAATGCGATTGCGCCGATCAATGCCACAATCGCCGGGTAGAGATAAAGCAGCAAACCAACCAATCCCGCCGCTGTCATGGAAAGGGCGGTGAAATACGCTAATGTCTGCGCAACATACCAAACGCCGCCAATGGCGATTAATTCCAGCAACGTTTTGCCGCGCGGAAAAGGAATCCCTCTCACAAAC
>JAFCZI010000049.1 GCA_019314425.1 Deltaproteobacteria bacterium
TGTCATGCTGTTATACCTCGTTTTAATTTAAGGCTGAACCATCTGTAGATAGATTCGTAACTTTCTACGACGCCATCAAGACTAGCGCAGTCTTATCTTTCAACCGACACCTTTTAGCATATATCTCGATGGATTACTACTTAAAAATCTGGACGACCCGATCATCGAGAAACCCCTTGAGACCCTCTGAGTCTCTAGGTGACCCACCCATGCTTTTCCGCCAAACTTCATCCGATTCCATGCAAAGGTAAAGCCCCAAATCGGGATACCATTGTTCCAGATTCTGCCGCATGAAACGATAGAGCTCAATCCGAATGGGCTTAAAATAACGGGTCTTGCCGTCGAGACCCGTGATAAATTCTCCATCCAGGATTGCCGTTCCGGGATGTCGTTTTCTGATAATGGGTTTCAAGTCCGGCATGAACCTGAGAGAGCCCATGCTGATCCAGATAATTCCGTGGGGTCTCAGATACCGGTCCATGAGGTCAATGGTTTTCAGATATCCTTCCCGCCAGCCCTTATGGGGAATCAGGGGATCAAAGTGGAAACTCACCACAAACCCTTCTTCCTGGCATCGCCTCGCCGCTTCAAGCCTTTGCTTGAGCGTTGCAGCCCCCTTTTCTTCCGTCGCGGAAATAAGTGGGCTGTTGAGGGACCAGGAAACAATGATGCGGTCTCTGTACGGGGAGGCAATCAAGCCGTCTATCTGGTTGGTTTTGGTTTTGAATTCCAAAACAGCATTTTTTCTCTCCGAGAAAGGCTGCATCAGAATATCGGTCCAGCGGGTGAGGGAATCCAGCGCAAGACTGTCCGCGAATTCTCCGGTTCCCACACGGACAATCCGGTCCGGGTCCCGGTCGATAAACGCCAGAATTGGCGCCAGTTTTTCTTCCAGGTTAACGTGAATCCTTAAATAGGGTTGGTGCAGGAAATAGGATTGAAGAATACAATAGCTGCAATCCAGAGGACAATTGGTCGCCACATTGAGGATTTGATATCCGCAGCAGATATACTCTTTCGTCCCCGGGCAGGGCTTGAGGAATGCCCCTTTATAGGAAAGCAGGTGCAACGTATCCTTTCCCATGCTTTCGGTTGGGCCCAGCGGTTCCGCGAATACCGCATGGGGAACGCGTCCCATGATTCGCTTGCTCATGGGGATTTTTTTTGAGGCCTCTTCCACGATGGCATTTTTGATATGAAGATTGGCCATTAAACGCTTTTATCCCAAGGATCTTCAAGTGTTACGAGCCCTTCTTTTTTTACCAGGATCAGGAGTTTTCCCATCAAATCGTTTCCATTTTCAAAAGAGATCTCAAGTTTGTAATGCGGGCCTTCAAAAAAAGGGGGTGGCGTTATCTGGTAACCTGCCGGAAGCGCCAGTTTTTCCACCATGCGTCGGAAACCTTTTTCAGCCTTCACCAGACGGGGCAGCCGCCTGGACCGCAGAAGGGTGATGAGCGCTCTGGCTTTCTGGGGACTGTTCATTTGCTCGTTATCGCAAATATCCGTCAACTCAGGGTCATCCAGTAATCGTGCAATGGCATTGTTTTCAATATGCGACAGATCATGAATGAACTCAATAAATTGCGTCTGCTGGTTCTTGCTGAATTTGATGACGGAAAAATAACGGCAGAATTCCTCTCGATCTACTGAATCCATTTCCAGCAACAGCTTAGCCGCCTTTGTTGACAGCTCCCCGCTGGCGAGCAGGTCTTTGGCGGGACGCTCAAACGCTGTTTCAATTTGCATAAAAAGGTGAAGGGTTTCTTCGTGTGAGGGCAAATCAAAGAGCGGCATGAAGGTTTTAATCGCCTCTTTTCCGGGAATCCATTCCAACAGACGTGCCAGGGCCATGCCCTTTTCCACAGGGTTAAAGTCCCTGAGGGTCAGGTTTTCATACAGGTTGATCAGCAGGCATTCGCGAGGCGGCGTTTCGGGCGGCAGAACCCGGCACGGGATATGCGTCTCACCCAGTGTCTTTAAGGCCCTTATCCTTCGAAAGCCTGCAACCACCGAAAATTCAATTTCTCCCCCCCCCTCCCCTTTTTTGACCAGGATCGGCGGGTTGATCAGACCGATTCTGCGGATGGACTCCGCCAGGGGTGCTGTGTCAAATCCATAGCTCATGCAGTAGGGGCCCGGTGAATCATCGATTTGATTCAGATTGACCGATTGTGGCAATATCTCGACTATTTTGAGTCTGTCCATGTGAAATACCTGGTAAATATTCGGCCAGCACCCCATCTTCGCCTATTTTTGCCTGCTCACATAGCATTAGTATGCTACGCAGTCCCAAATAGACGAATATGAAGCACTGGCCAAACATTTACAATACCTGTATCATTTGGTGCGCTTTATGCCAAGCATAGCCGAAACTGCGCTAATCTCTCGGCATCCCATTAAACGGACTACGAGAAAGTACACGACAATGCCGATTAAAACAAGGGCTGAAAGGCACAGTATTTTTTTTGAGAGCGCATCGGTGGCGGTGGTGTAAAACCATTTGCTGTGACAAATGAAAACAATGGCCCCCATCACCAGGGTGGCGGCGACGGATTTAGCAACGGATTTAAGAACCGGTCCCGCATGGATGAATGATCCTTTTTTCCGAAGAAAAAGGGCCAACAGCCCGAATTGAACAGTGGAAGCAACCGACAATGCCAGGGCAAGCCCTGCGTGTTTCATGGGACCCATGAGCACAAGGCTCAAAATGATATTAACCCCCACCGAAATGATGGCCACCTTCACCGGTGTTTTTGTGTCCTGGAGGGCATAAAATGCGGCGATCAGCACCCGCATGCCGGAAAAGGCCCAGAGGCCAACGGTGTAACAAATAAGGGCATCCGTTGTCATGGCTGAAGAATCAGCGCCAAAGGCACCCCTTTCGAACAGCAGCACCACAATGGGTTTTCCCAGGATAAGCAGGCCAGCAGTTGCCGGCAGCACAATAAAAAATACAAGACTCAAGCCGTGGTCCAGCGTTTTTTGAAACTGCGCATGGTCCTTCCGGGCGGCGTCACCAGACAGAGACGGGAGAGCCGCCGTGGCGATGGCAATGGCAAAAATGCCCAAGGGAAACTGAACCAGCCGGTCGGCGTAATATAGCCACGAAACGCTCCCTTCCTTTAGAAATGACGCCAACAAGGTTCCCACAAACTGATTGAATTGATACACCGCCGAACCGAATACTGCGGGCAACATGAGCCAGCCAATGCGTTTAACCGCCGGATGAAATGGTTTCCATTTCGGAAAAAGCCTCAATCCCGCGCCATACACCCAGGGGATCTGCAGCGCCACCTGCAAAACGCCACCCAGGATAACCCCCATGGCCACCCCCACAATGGGTTCATCACAGTGAGGAGAAATGAAACAGGCCGCGCCGATGATGCCCACATTCAGTAAAATGGGCGCGGCGGCGGGTGCTGCAAAATGGCGCAGGGAATTGAGCACCCCCATAAAAAACGCCACCATACCGATAAAAAAAATGTAGGGAAAGGTTATGCGAGTGAGGAGAACCGTCAGATCATACTTAACGCCCGAACTTCCGAAACCAAAGGCCTGAATTTTTACGATGACGGGGGAAAAAAGGACGCCCAGGACTGTGACGAGTGCCAGGATCAGGGACAGTATTGTGAACACAATTCTGGCCAGTTCAAACGCATCCTCCTTGCTTTTAAGTGTTAAATACTCTGTAAAAACAGGGATGAATGCAATGGTCAGGGAGCCTTCCGCAAAAAGACGTCGCAGCAGATTTGGAATGCGAAGGGCCACGAAAAATGCATCCGCCGCCATGCCCGATCCAAAAAGCGTGGCCATCACCATGTCGCGCGCAAGCCCCAGGATACGGCTCAGAAGCGTAAAAAACGCAATGACGCCCGCAGCGCTGATGATATTTTTTTTCTCAGGCTTATACAATGTGTTCAAGAGCAATAAAAAACCTTGACAAATAAAATAAATTAGCTACAATTACTTGTTTAATTCAAACCGTTTGTCACGGAAAAATCGGGTGTCAAAAATATTGAGTTACCCGGTTAACCACTTCAAGGAGGCTCAGCTTGGCGAACCATAAATCTGCCCTTAAGAGGGCAAAGCAAAATGAGATTCAAAGGATTCGAAACAAAGGGTACAAAACCAGGGTGAAAAAGGCTGTCAAAGAGGTCAGAACCGCCCTCACCGAAAATACACCGGCCCAGGCAAAAGAGACGCTTGTCAATGCTATTTCCCTTATTCAGAAAGCTGCCTCAAAGGGTGTCATTCACAAGAATCAAGCCGCGAGAAAAGTCTCCAGACTGACACTTCAGGTCAACAAGTTGTCCGAAAACGAATCCTAAATAGTGCCCGAACGGAAACTGTCTTTTTCACCAATCTCTGCGTCATATAAAAATTTTAATCCTCGAAATATTCAATATATTCCTGTGGTTAAAGTTTTGATCTTCCTTGACCTTGACGAAAAATCCTAGTTTTCGTTCAGACACTAAAGAGACAATACGAAGTTTTCAAGGACCAAGCGTGCCTGAGATCCCGACTTCAGGCGCCCGTCCGCCTGGTAAAGCAGCAATAGCGCTTTTTCCAGATCTTTTTCCTGCCAGCGCCGCGCCTGATCGAGAACTTTGCTGAGTACAAACCCGGGGATACCCAGTTTTTTCGCCATTTCTGCCTTTGGGATTCGTTTGGATGCAAATTCCCTGGTCTGGAATATGATGCGGAGTTGGCGGGTCAACATACCGATAATGCCAAAAGCAGCGTCTCTCCCCTCTTCTTCCAGATAGCGGTTCAAGATGGACAGCGATTGTGCCCTTCGACGCTGCGAAATGTTATCCATCAGTTCAAATATCGTATACATCCTGCTGAATATACTTAATTCTTTTATTTCGTTAACGCCAATTTCTTTGCTGCCATGACGAAGGTACAGCTTTTCAAGTTCCGTATGAAGTGTCCGGGAGCGGTTACCGACAATCTCCTGAAGGTGACGGCAAGCTTCCATCCTGATATTCAGACCCATCTCCCGTGCTGCGGCCTTTATCCAGGGCAACGCCTGACGGTCGTTCAGCTCCCTGAAATTCACGGCCTGGCCAAGTTTTTTGACACTGCTGAAAAACTTCAACCGAAAATCGGGTTTGAGTGCCACAAAAATCATACAGGTGGTGTCCACCGGCTTTTCGAGATAGTGGATCAAGACCTCCAGATCAGAAGCAGCCATGCGGTCCGTGCGCCGGACGATGATGAGACGGTTTGAAGATAAAAACGGCATCGACCGCGCCGCATCCAGGATATCACCCGGGTTGACACTGCTGTCGCCATCAAAAACCTGAGAGTTGAGGTCCCTTGCCGACTCAGGAATAAATGTTTCGCGGATTTGCTTCAGAATTTTTTCAAGCTTAAAATCGTCAGGACCGTAGAAAAGATACACCGGTTTAAGACGGCCCCCTTTGAGATGGGTCAAAACAGCTTCCGGCGCTATTTCAACAGGCATCAGAATCTTCCCATGGTTTTAAGGTAGATCTTTTCAGCCAACAACTGTGCGATTTTCTTGGTGGCCCGCCGCTGGTTATACTCGGTTTTCAGGAGATCCGAATCCACCGCAAAAGAAGCCTTCTCTTCCATGTTCGGATCATTCCATATGATCTTTCCGGTTGTTGTATCCACGAGTTTTGCTTGAAGCTTGATTTTCAGCCACCTGGAGCTGGTTACATCAAAGGTGTTGTCCGTTACCCGGTAGCTCAGCGGTTCGGTCTTGATGTTGGTAACCTTTCCAATTAAAACCGCCGCAGCTTTTTCTTTTGAAACCAACGGGACCTGGGAATGACTGATAAATTCCCGACGGATCATCTTGGTAAAATCCCCTTCAAAGCCGATATTGGAAGAAGGACTTTCCATGAGCGGAATCGCCATGCTGGGAATGCTGATGTGCATGGGTTGTCCGGTTGCCTGAAGCTGGTAACCGCAACCGGAGGACAGAATTAGCCAAAACAGCATCAGCAACGTCCGTAAACGGTTATTTGTATCCATTATTACTATCACACCACCATATTTACCAGTTTCTTCTGTACCACGATAATACGCCTTACGGGCTTCCCTTTTACATGGCGCTGAACTTTTTCATCTGCCAGGGCAAGGGCCTCAATTTCCTTATCACTGCTTGAAGCGGGCACCTCAATCCGGCTTCGCACCTTGCCGTTTACCTGAAGGATGATCAGCTTTTTCTCGGTTTTGAGCGCATTTTCATCATAACCCGGCCAGGGAACATTCAGAACCCCTTCATAACCCATCATTTCCCAGAGTTCATCGGCGATATGGGGAACTACCGGGGAGAGTAAAATGATCGTAGTTTCAACAGCCTTACGGACAACTGACCACGCAACGAGGTTCTTATCACCTTTGGCATTCAGAAATTGATTGGTTTCATTAACCAGTTCCATGACCGCTGAAATCGCCGTGTTGAAGTGAAACCGGTTTTCAATGTCACTGGTGACTCGCTTGATGGTTTCGTGGGTTTTCCGGTGGACGGATTTGATCAGTTCCGTAAGTTCGGTTTTTCCATCGTAGACCTTAACCTTTTCCAGTTCCCCAAGGTGGTCAACCACCAGTCGCCACACCCTTTGAAGGAACCTGTGGGAACCATCAACCCCCTGTTCACTCCATTCCAGATCCTTGTCGGGCGGGGATGCAAACAAACAGAACATTCGAACCGTATCGGCGCCGTAACGGTCGATCAACTCTTGAGGATCCACCACATTTTTCTTGGATTTTGACATCTTTACGATATTCCCGTCGGTCACTTTCGCCCCACACCGGGTACATCGGCCTTCCACCACCTCCTTTGGATAGAGAAAACCATGTTCAGGACAGGTCTGAGTCGCTTTGCAGACCATACCCTGGGTCAGGAGATTGGTAAACGGCTCCTTTATCTTGATATGCCCCAGATCTTTCAGTACCCGCGTGTAAAAACGAGAATAAAGCAGATGTAAAATGGCATGCTCAATGCCGCCGATGTATTGGTCCACGGGCAACCAGTAATCCACCCGTTCCGGATCCAGAGGGCCTTCCCTGTAATCGGGGCACGCGTATCGGTTAAAATACCATGAAGACTCTACAAAAGTGTCCATGGTGTCCGTTTCACGCTTGGCCTTACGATTGCATTTAGGGCAGGTGGTTTCGGTAAAGGACGGTTCAAATGGCAACGGAGATCCCCCATTGGGCCGCATGTCCAGATCCAGCGGCAGTACCACGGGCAGATCTTCTTTGTTAACCGGAACAATACCGCATTTTTCACAATGGATCATGGGAATGGGCGTTCCCCAGTAACGCTGCCGCGAAATACCCCAGTCCCTGATGCGATAATTCACGGTTTTATGACCGACACCCTGTGCCTCAAGATAATCGGCAATGCTGTCCAGGGCTTCGATATTGCCCTGTCCATTGAAAGGCCCCGAGTTTACCAGAATGCCCCGGTCCACAAAAGCCTGGTTCATCGCTGCTTCGTCCAGATCGGAATCCTCGGGTTTAATGACCACCCGAAGCTTCAAGCCGTATTTCCGGGCAAACTCGAAATCCCTCTGATCGTGCGTGGGAACCGCCATGATGGCGCCGGTCCCGTAGTCAAAAAGAACAAAATTGGCCACAAAGATGGGGATCTCCTCACGGGTCACCGGATTCAGGCAGTGTCTCCCCGTAAAAACCCCTTCTTTGGCAGTAACCTCGGAGGTTCGCACAAAGCGGTCCATTTTCAGGGTACGGTCCACGAAATCAATGACCTCGTTTTCCTGGGGTAATCCTTTGATGATTTCCCTCACCATGGGGTGCTCAGGCGCCAAACACATGAATGTGGCGCCATAGAGTGTATCCTGGCGGGTAGTAAAAACTTCGATGGGATCTTCTGCGCCCACCATGGGAAATTGGATGGCAGCGCCATGGCTTTTTCCGATCCAGTTTTTCTGCATGCTCATGACCCGATCCGGCCAGCCGGGAAGTTTTTCACAGTATTCGAGCATGTCACCAGCATAATCGGTGATTTTGAGGAACCAGCTGTTCATCTCCTTGATGGCCACTTCCTGTTCAGGATGTCGCCAGCAGCAACCCTCTTCAACCTGCTCATTGGCCAAAACCGTCTGGCATTTTTCACACCAGTTCACATGGGTTTTTTTACGATAGGCCAGGCCCTTTTCATACATTTCGAGAAAGACCAATTGCTCCCATCGATAATACTCGGGATCACAGGTAGCCAGTTCTCGATCCCAGTCATAACTGAACCCCATGCGCTTTAGCTGGGTTTTCATGGCGTCGATATTCTCATAAGTCCATCGCGCCGGATGGGTGTTATTTTCGATGGCCGCGTTTTCCGCCGGCATGCCGAATGCGTCCCAGCCCATTGGGTGCAGCACGTTTTTTCCGGACATCTTTTTGTATCTGGCTACCACGTCGCCGATGGTGTAATTTCTCACATGGCCGATATGTATTTTACCGGAGGGGTAGGGAAACATTTCCAGGAGATAGTATTTTTTCTTTGAAGGGTCTTCTTTCGCCTTGAAAATACCGGTCTTTTCCCAATGGGCCTGCCACCTGGGTTCCAATTCCAGCGGATTATATTTCATGTTTCTTTTTCCTATGCTGTCAGGTTCCTTCGTATCAAATGTTTTTTCATCCCTTCCGGCCGTTGCAGCCCCTTTGGCGGAAGCGGCTTGACTATCCAGGGTGTTGTAAATTTTGTCCAGCACACCGTTGATGTACCGGCTGGAATCTTCGCTGCCGAATTTTTTTCCGATTTCAACAGCTTCGTCCAGGGACACTCTGGGGGGGATTTCCTCCAGGAACATCATCTCATAGGCCGCCAGCCTGAGAATGCTTCGGTCCAAGCGGGCCATTCGTTCCAATCGCCAGTGTTTTGATGAACGACTGATGACCCTATCCAGATCAGATTTCTTATCACAGACACCCCGCACCAGCACCCTGGAGAAATCCGTCACGGATTCAGCCATCTCCAAATTTTCGCCAATGAGACGAAATGCTTCCAGCGGATCATTATCGCTGAATTCCAAATGAAAAAGGACCTGAACAGCGAGTTCGCGGGCCTTTCTTCGTTCCCCTGTAAGATGTTTCATGGTTTCCTGCAATGTCAGGGGTTGATGATCACGTCATGTCTTTGAACAGACTGACCATTTCAATGGCAGCCATCGCCGACTCAAACCCTTTGTTTCCGGCTTTTGATCCAGCACGTTCGATGGCTTGTTCAATATTGTCCGTGGTCAAAACGCCAAAAGAAATGGGAATGCCCGTGTCCAGAGACACGCTGGCAATACCTTTACTAACCTCATTGGCCACATAGTCGAAATGGGAGGTAGCTCCCCTGATGACGGCGCCCACACAGATGATGGCGTCATATCGGTTGCTCATAGCCAGCTTCTTGGCCACAACCGGCATTTCAAAAGCGCCGGGAACCCAGCAGACCGTGATGTCTTTCTTTGAAGCGTCGTGCCGGACCAGCGCATCGATGGCGCCTTCCATTAATTTTCTTGAAATAAACTCGTTAAAACGGCTCGAAATAATCGCGAACCGCATCCCCTTTGCTATCAGTTGACCTTCTATAACGTTGACCATAGGTGGTCCTCCATTAATTGATCGGGCAAACACACAGGTTCGCCCCTACGTGTTGGGCAACCACAAGGGATTGCCCCTACGCAATGCCCACTTTATCTAAGAGATGCCCTAGTTTCTGACATTTGGTGGACAGATATCGGATGTTTTCCGGTTTGGGGACGCATTCGATGGGGACCCTGCCGGTCACCTTCAATCCATAACCCTCAAGGCCGACAATTTTTTGGGGATTATTGGTAATCAATTTCATTTTTCGGACACCCAGGGCCACAAGAATCTGTGCCCCAACACCATAATCCCGCAAATCCGCAGCGAACCCGAGCTCCTCATTGGCTTCAACCGTGTCAAAACCCTGGTCCTGAAGGGCATACGCTTTCAGTTTGTTGGCCAAGCCAATCCCCCGGCCCTCCTGTTGAAGATAAAGGACAACGCCCCGGCCCTCTTCCTGAACCATACTCATGGCGGTTTTCAATTGTTCGCCGCAATCGCAGCGATAGGAATTGAAAACATCGCCCGTCAAGCATCCCGAATGAACCCGAACCAGGATGTCCATATCCGAAACGATGTCCCCTTTGACCAGGGCCAAGTGCTCATAGTCGTCGATGTCATTGACAAATGCAATGGCTCTGAAGTCTCCGTAGGGCGTGCAAAGGGTCGTTTCATCACCTCGCTGGACAAACGACTCCGTCCGCATCCGGTAGGAAGTAACATCAGCGACCGAGGCAATTTTGAGTTCGTGCTCTTTGGCGAAGGCTTTAAGGTCCGGAAGCCTGGCCATGGTGCCATCCTCTTTCATTATGCCGCAGATAACCGCAGCTGGCTTATAACCCGCAATCCGTGACAGATCAACAGACCCCTCTGTCTGGCCGGTTCTGAACAGGACCCCTCCCCTTCTGGCACGCAATGGAAAGATAAACCCCGGTTGAATCAAATCTTCCGGCCCTGCATCATCGGCAACAGCGGTCAAAACAGTGTGCGCCCGGTCAGCGGCGCCCATTCCGGAACGCATCTCCTGCGCAGCGGCAATGGAGACGGTAAAGGCCGTCTTGTAAGGTGACCGGTTGTCCTGAACCATCTGCTTGAGGCCCAGCTTTTCCACGAGGGGGGGGGCCAGGGCCAAACAGATCAGACCACGCCCATATCGGGACATGAAATTAATGGCTTCCGGCGTGATCTTTTC
>JAFCZI010000050.1 GCA_019314425.1 Deltaproteobacteria bacterium
CTTCTGTTGCTTTTTTTCACGGTAAGGAACCTGGTCAAGCTGTTGTTCGAGCGAAAAAAAGGCATTATGGGGGCCAGGCTCAGGACGAAACTGGTGATGGCCTTTGTGATCCTTTCCCTCCTGCCTACGACGATTCTTTTTTTTGTTTCAGCACAGTTTATTTCCTCATCCATAGACTATTGGTTTAACCTGCAGATTGAAAGGTCCCTCAAATCGTCACTGGAGATGGGGCAGGACTACTACAACGGTATTACCGATGAAATGCTTTCTTTCGGCAACGTGTTAAGCCGGGTCATTACATACGAGGGGTTCTTAATTCCCGGAAAAAAAGAGGATCTTGAAAGATTCACCGATGAAAAAAGAAATGAATCCGGGCTGGCATCCTTGAAGGTCTTTTCCGGAAAACGGGAAATGTTGTCGGTTTCAAAGGATCACCGCATTGATCTTACCTCCTTCAAGGGTCCTGAGAGAGATGTTCTGGATCATACGATTCTGGAGGGGACCGATGGACGATATATACAATCGTCGCCGCACGGGGATCTTGTGGGGGGCGTGGTGCCGATCTTTTCACGAACAGAGTCCAAGGCCGTGGTGGGTCTGCTGGTTCTGACCCGTTTTGTTCCGGGATCTTTTGTGAATCGGCTGCATGCCATTTCAAAAGGCCTTCAGGAATACCGACAACTCAAAATGCTGAAGACACCCATCAAGGCCACCCATATGATTACCCTTTCCATTGTAACCCTGTTGATTATCTTCACGTCCGTGTGGTTTGGGTTTTATATCTCCAAGGAAGTCACTGTTCCCATAAATGAACTGGCTGAGGCGACCAACCGCATCGCCTCAGGGGATTACAACTTTTTTATTGATCTGGAAACAAAAGATGAGATGGGTCTGCTGGTGAATTCATTTAATCGCATGACCCGGGATCTGAAAACCGGTAAAAACAGTCTGGAGTCAGCCAACCGGGAGTTGGTGAGCAGTAATCTGGAATTGGAGCAACGTCGGCTGTATATGGAGATTGTTCTGAAAAATGTGGCCGCCGGGGTGGTGTCAGCCGATGCCAGAGGCCGAATCCTGACCATCAATAAATCTGCGGAAAGGATGCTCAATATCAAAGCGAAAAAGATCATTGGGAAGACCTACAAGGAGATCCTGTCCCGCGAAAACCGAAAAATCGTTGAAAACTTTATTCGAAATGAGGGGCTTCTTCGAAAAGGGTTTATGAATAAACAGGTTCGAATGTTAGTTGGAAATCGGCAGTTGACCCTGCTGGTGAGCCTGAATGTCCTTCGGGATGATCAGGGGAGGTACCTGGGGCTTGTGGCGGTTTTGGAGGATTTAACCGAGATTGAAAAGGCCCAGCGGATGGCCGCATGGCGAGAGGTGGCGAGGCGTATCGCCCATGAGGTCAAAAACCCGTTGACGCCCATTCAGCTTTCGGCGCAACGACTTAAGAAACGCTACGGTGAGAAGCTGGATGGTGAAGATGCCAAGGTGTTTCTCGAGTGTACGGGAATGATTATTACCCAGGTGGATGAACTGAAGCGTCTTGTCAATGAGTTTTCGAATTTTGCCCGCATGCCCGCAGCAAACCCGGCGCCTTCGGATCTCGGTGAAATTATCGAAGAATCTTTAACGCTTTACAGGGAAGCGCACAAGGACATTGCCTTTGTATTCAACCGTTCAGGGAAGGTGCCCATTTTCAACCTGGACCGGGAGCAGCTCAGGCGCGTTATGATCAACCTGCTGGACAATGCCATTCAATCCATGGAAGGCAAGGGCGAGGTGGTGATTGATCTGGATTATGACAGTGTCTTGAAAATGGCTCGAATTGAGGTGGCGGATAACGGTCGGGGCATTGATCCCCAGAATAAGACAAGGTTGTTTGAACCCTATTTTTCCACTAAAAAGCATGGAACAGGCCTGGGGCTTGCCATCGTCAACACGATTATTACGGATCATGACGGGTTTATCAGGGTGAAGGACAATCACCCGACTGGAACGAAATTCATCATCGAACTGCCGACGCGGGCATGATTTATGATCGTTGCCGGTTGAAAAAAACCGTGAACCGATAACCGTGAACGGTTTTCGCGGGGGGGCTGGGTATGGCATGATGTTCTTATATCATTTTATGTGGGCATTTCCGTTGTTTTTTCTGGTCACGGTTGCTTCTTTTTCGGGAAGCAAACGCTTAAGGGAGCGGCTTTCCCTGGACCTGCCGAAAGGTTTGCCCAAAAAAGGCAACCTCTGGGTTCATGCCCTTTCGGTGGGGGAAGTGCTTTCCGCTGTTCCTCTGGTGGCGAAACTGAAAGGGGCGTTTCCCGAAAAAGACATTGTGCTTTCCGTGACCACCCGAAGCGGTATGGCGTTGGCATCGGAAAAATTTTCAGGCCAGGTCGCGTGTATCATGACGCTGCCGTTGGATGCCTGGTGGTGCACAAGACGCATGATCAACTGTGTGAGGCCTTCGGTGTTCATTTTGGTTGAAACGGATTTGTGGCCCGGATTGCTCGGTTTCTTGAAACAGAAGGGTGTCAGGAGTCTTCTGGTGAACGGTCGGATTTCTCCCCGCACCCTGAAATCCTACAAAAAGGCGCCGGGTGTGGTGAGGCGCATGTTTGCTCCTTTAGCGTACTGCCTCATGCAAACGGATCTGGACCGGGACAGGTTGCTGCAGTTGGGGATGGCCCGAGAAAAAGTGATCACCACGGGCAATATCAAATTTGATCGCGAAATGTTCACCATGGACGCGCATAAAAAAGGGGAATGGCTGGAAACACTCGGGCTGAAACCGGAAATGCAGCTCTGGGTGGCCGGCAGCACCCACGAAGGTGAAGAGATTGTACTGTTGCGGGTGTTTCAGGATCTGAAACGGGAATTTCCTTTGTTGCGTCTGATTGTCGCACCGCGAGATGTGGGCAGATCCTACGAAATTTCGCGTATGATCCGCAATCAGGGCATGGCGGTGGCGTTGAGAACAACGGTCTCAAAAAAAAGCCATCCCTATGATGTTCTGGTCCTGGATACGGTGGGTGAATTGGGATATGTTTACGGCCTGGGCAGCACCGCGTTTGTGGGTGGAAGTTTTGTCCCCATCGGCGGGCATAACCTGCTGGAGCCTGCCCATTGGGGTATTCCAGTGCTTTTCGGCCCCCATACCCACAATTTTGAATTGATGTCGGAATCGATTCTGAAGACCGGCGGGGGCTTCCGGGTTCAGGATGGCGCCGAACTTTATGATGTCATGGAACGTCTGCTGTCGGATTCGGCATTGCGCGAACGGATGGGGGGCAGGGCGAAGTCATTTGTGGTTGAGAACCGTGGGGCGCTTGAGCGGGTTATGGGTTATATTGAACATATCCGGAGCGCGAATCGAGTCGGCTGATGGGGGGATTTCTGCACAGAATAGACTGGTCATCCATTCACCGGGAGAAGTCCCTCAAGTTTTATACGCCCGCGTTGGCGTTTTTTTCGTTGTTATATGGTTTCGTACAAAGGCTTCGGTATGCCGCATATGGCCTGGGGCTCTTAAAGAAAAAAAGATTGCCGGGGTTTGTGGTGAGTGTGGGGAATCTTACCGCCGGCGGTACGGGTAAAACACCGGCGGTTGCGGCGCTGGCAAAATGGGCGTTGTCTGAAAAAATCCAAGGGTGTATCATTTCGAGGGGATATGGCGGGCGGTACAAAAGCCGCGTGTTGGCGGTATCCGACGGACAGCGGATCCTGGCGGATTCCCGGTTGGCGGGAGACGAGCCGGTACTGTTGGCCCGTAAGGTTCCCGGAATTCCCGTGATATTGTCCGGAGAGCGTTATCGGGCGGGAATGTATGCCCATGAAAAGTTCGGGTCCGATTTTTTTATTATGGATGATGGATTTCAGCATATGCAGTTGGAGCGGGATTTGAACCTGGTGCTGATGGATGCAGCCCACCCCTTCGGGAATGGGCATCTCCTGCCATGGGGACCGCTGAGAGAGCCGCTGGACCAATTGGCACGCGCGGACGCCTTTATCCTGACGCGGTTTAAGGATGATCGCGACGGGCGGTCATTGGCTTTCTTGAAAGAACACTATCCCCACATCCCCGTTTTCTGTGCGGATCACGTGCCGGACAAGGTAGTTTTTCCCTGTTTGGATCAGGTGTTTTCTCCCCAAATGTTAAATGGAAAACGGGTGGTGGCTTTTGCCGGAATCGGCGACCCCGGGGTGTTTCGAGAGACTTTGATGGAAATGGGTGCTGAGGTGGTTGATTTTTGTGGGTTTAAAGATCATTATTCCTACAAAAAAGAGGATCTTTCCCGCCTTGTTCGGTTGAAATCGCAAACAGACGCCCAGTACATTCTGACCACCGAAAAAGACTGGATGAGAATTGCCGCTATTTGGCCGGATTGTTCGGAAATCGCTTATTTGAGTATCCAATTTTCCTTCCGGCCGGGGCAGGAAGAGATCTTCAGGATAATAGATCATGCGTTTAGAAAAAAATAAAATATTTTCGATGGCCATATCCCTGGCCCTCAACGGTTTGGTGGAGCTCCTGAGACTTATCCCCATTCGTGCGGGACAATTCCTGGGTCGTATGCTGGGACGATTCTTAGGGATTGCAGCGGTGGGGCGATGAAGTCGTCTTTAAACGGCCTGCGAATGGTTTTTGGCGATCGGATGTCGGAGAAAGAGCTGAGAAAACTGAATCGCCGGGTGGTGCTTCATTTCGCACAAATGCTGTTTGTGAAGTGCCCCACATTTTGAGTCTGAATTTGAACAATCTGCATCGGTATGTGGTTTTCGAAAACGAACAGGCCCTGACCGAGGCCTTGGCCAGGGGAAAGGGATGTTTTCTTCTGACAGGTCATTTCGGAAACTGGGAGCTCATGAGCGCGGCTGTTGCCCTCAAGTTTAAAACCAGCGGGCTCGCGGTGGCGCGACCCGCGGATTTTGCACCGGTCGAAGAATTGTTGATGCGCCTGCGGACCCGATTCGGCGCTGAAATCATTCCCAAGAAAAAGGCCATGAAAAAATTGTTGCGGGGCACCCGGGAAAACAAGGCCATGGGCATTCTGCTGGATCAAAATGTGGACTGGTATGAAGGGGTCTTCGTTCAATTCATGGGCCAGCGGGCCTGTACCAATAAGGGCCTGGCGTTGATTGCCATGAAAACAGGTTCGCCGGTGGTTCCCGTGTTCAGTGTGCGACAGCCCGATGGCCGGTACCGCGTGGTGTTTGAAAATGAGGTGGCGCTGGTTCGTTCCGAAAGCAAACTGGGCGATACGGAAGAGAATACGGCGGAATTCAACAGGATTATCAACAAATATATTTATTGGTATCCGGACCAATGGTTTTGGTTCCACAAACGCTGGAAAACCAGGCCCAGTTGTCCATTTCCACGGAAATGATGGCGTTTAGGACAAACAAAATACCGTAACGAGGATGGGCATTGAAGGTTTCCTGTGGCAGAAGAATTGAAAAAGGCCGGATCGAGCGGATATTGATCCGCGCCACCAATTGGGTGGGGGATGCGGTCATGACCCTCCCGGCCCTGGAAGCGGTGAGGGAGAATTTCCCGGGTCGGCATATCACAGTCCTGGCAAAACCCTGGGTCGCGCCTCTTTTCGAAAACCATCCCGCTGTTGACCGGGTTCTGGCTTTGGACAAGGGCAATGGCGCCAGGGCCGGTTTTGTTGAGATGTTGAGGGTCAGTCGTCTAATTCGAAAAGAACGGTTCGATCTGGCCATTCTTTTTCAAAACGCCTTTGAAGCGGCCCTTCTGGCCTTTCTGGGCCGGGTCAAACTGCGGGTCGGTTACAAGACCGATGGCAGAGGTTTTATGCTTACCCATGGTGTGTCTCGAACTGAAAAGATATTGAGAACTCACCAGGTGGAGTACTATTGTGCGATTCTGCGTGCTGTGGGGTGGCCCGCCGAAGACAGAGACCCGGTGCTTCATGTGGGTCGTGAGGTTCGGGAACAGGCGCTCGGGATTTTAAAGTCCAAGGGTGTTGATTCCCGTGATTTTATTGTGGGTTTGAGTCCCGGGGCGGTGTTTGGAAGCGCGAAACGATGGCAGCCCGATCGATTTTCCGAGATTGGCGACCGGGTGGTTGAAAGATGGGGCGCCAGTGTTGTTGTGTTCGGTAGCGACGGGGAAAAGGCCATTGGAGATCGCGTCTGTGCGGCCATGAAACACGAGGCCTTGAACCTTTGCGGAAAGACATCATTACGGGTGGCCATGGGCGCCATGAGCCTGTGCCGCTTTTTTGTAACCAATGATTCAGGATTGATGCATATGGCTTCGGCGCTCGGGCTTCCCACCGTGGCCGTGTTCGGTTCCACGGATCATGTGACCACGGGTCCCAGGGGTCCTGAAACCAGAATTGTGAGGCGTGGGGCATCGTGCGCGCCGTGTTTGAAGCAGGAATGCCCGACCGATCACCGGTGTATGCTGGACATCACACCTGAAATGGTCTGGGAAACAATGGAAGCGTTGAGGAGGGATGTCTCTTGAAAAAACCGGCTGTTTTTATGGATCGTGACGGCACTGTCAATGAGCAGATGGGATATATCAATCATTTGGACCGCTTTGTGCTGCTGCCGGGGGTTGGGAAAGCAATCCGCTTACTCAATGATGCCGGCTACCTCGCCATCATCGTGAGCAACCAGTCCGGGGTGGCGCGGGGGTATTTTCCCATTGACCTGGTTCATCGGGTGCACGAAAAGATGAAAGCCCTTATCAAGGAAGATGGCGCAACCCTTGACGGCATCTATTTCTGCCCCCATTACCCCAATGGAAAGGTTCCCCCATACGGTATGACCTGTGATTGCCGAAAGCCTAAGCCCGGCCTGATCGGAGAGGCTTGCAAAACCTTTGATATTGATATGGAGAATTCTTACGTGATCGGGGACCGGTGTACCGATATTGAGATGGCGCATGAGGCGGGTCTGAAGGGGATCATGGTCAAGACCGGTTATGGCATGGGAGATCTGGAATACGTTTTTCCGCAGCTCCCGTTTCAGCCTTTTCATGTGGCGGAAAACCTTTCAGATGCGGTACAATGGATTCTCGGTTGAGACACAAGGGCGGGCCGGGCGAACCCCGATTGGTTTCGTAGGGGCGGGTCTTGTGCCCGCTCTAGTGACACCGTCTGCCCCAATGGTGTTCCAATTTATTTATGATGAATCATATGCGGTTAAACAACAACGCGCCAACGGAAATCCTAATCGTCAAATTGAGTGCCATCGGCGATGTTATCCACACCCTCGCTTTTCTGGATGTGCTCCATCAGAATTTCCCTCGGGCGAAGATCGACTGGCTGGTGGAAGAGGGCGCTGCGGGTGTTATTGAAGGGCATCCGGCCATCCGTCGGGTGATCGTATCCGGAAGAAAATCCTGGTGGCTGAATCTGGTTGAAGATCGGCGCTTCGGTGGGGTTTTCCGGGAGATGTCATCCTTTCTAAAAGACCTGAGACATGTCCGTTACGACTGGGTGATTGATTTACAGGGGTTGCTGAAAAGTGGTCTCCTGACAGGGCTTTCCAGGGGTAAACGAAAGGTGGGCATGTCCGGCGCCAGGGAAGGGGCATGGTTTTTTCTAAAAGAACCGTCCGTCAGGGTGAATTATGATCAGCACGCCATTGATCGTTATCTGGAAGTGGCAATACAATTGGGATGTAAATGGGATCGATGGGACAACCGGATTCCGGTCTCTGAAACCCACCGGCACGCGTTGGACCAATTGCTGGCGAGTCATGGTTTCAAGGACGGGAATCTGGTGGCCATAAACCCCATGGCCAAGTGGAAGACCAAGCTGTGGGAACCGGGCCTTTTCGCGGCCCTGGGGGACCGGATCCTGGCGGAATTCCCCTGCCGGATTGTGTTTACCGGAAGCCAGGACGATCGACCGATTATCGAAAATATTTCGTCGATGATGAAAAACAGGCCTTTGAATCTGGCAGGCAAAACCGGGTTGAAGGAACTGGCTTGTTTATATGACCGCTGCCGTGTCCTGGTTACGACGGATACAGGACCCATGCACATGGCGGCCGCCATGGGATGCGCTGTGGTAGCCCTTTTTGGACCCACATCCCCGCTCCGAACCGGCCCGTATGGTCCCGGGCACAGGGTGATGACATCGGGTGCCGCTTGCAGCCCCTGTTTCAAAAAAACGTGTGATCAATGGTCCTGCATGCGGGATATCACCGTGGAGAGCGTTTTTGAAGCTGTGAGGGGTGTGCTTTTGCAGGAGAAAACTTCAAAAATGACAATGCGTAAAGGAGACTGATATGGCCATAAGCAAGGAACTGCTGGATATCCTGGCGTGCCCGAAATGTAAGGGGGATATCTACTTGACGGAATCGAAAGACGGGCTCATCTGCGACCAATGCAAATTGTTATACGAGATCAAGGATGATATCCCCATCATGCTGATTGATGAGGCAAAACCGTTGGGCTAATGAAGCCCCCCAGACACCGGGTTTCCGTAGGGGCGGGTCTTGTGCCCGCCCTGATCAAATTTTCCCACGACGCGAATCGGGCGGACCTATGTGTTCGCGCCGTCTTCTTCTATATCTGCCGCCAAGGTGGAATAACAGCCTCAGCAGGGAAATCAGAACCAGCCCGCCGGCAAACAGGTCTCCGGTGCGGGTGTAGATTGTGGGCGCTGCGGGCAAAACAGGGATGGATCGACTAAGAACCGCTTCCACAAAAAGGGCGCTTCGGGAAAGAATGGCGCCATCAGATCCGATAAAGGCGCTGAACCCCGTATTGGCAGCGCGTATCATGGGCAGCCCTGTTTCCACTGAGCGGAATACCGACATGCTCAAGTGTTGATACGGCGCGCTGGTGGCGCCAAACCAGGCATCGTTGGTGATATTGACCAGGAGATTGGCGCCCTCCCTTGAAAGATCCCGCGCCAGTTCAGGAAAAATAGCTTCAAAACAGATCAGAACACCCAGGGAGAGGTCCTTATCTTTGAAGGGACCCTGTCGATCTCCCTGAGCAAAATTTCCGGCGGCCTGAACCAGGTGGCTGATAAAAGGCAGATATTGTTTTAAGGGGACATACTCCCCGAAAGGCACCAGGTGCCGTTTGTCATAATACTGCGTAACTGTGGCGTCCGGTGTTATCATGTAGGCGCGGTTGTAGTATCTTATTTTCCGGTTGATACGCTCATAGGCAGGGCTGCCGAAAATGAATGCCGCCCCCAGTTCGTTGGAAAGACCCCTCATCTTCGGTGAAAAAAGAGATGCATCCTGGTAGAAAAAAGGAAGCGCCGTTTCAGGCCACACGATCAAGGCCGGCGTTGAATCAGCTGCCGAGAGACTGAGCCTGAAATACATTTGAAGGGTCTGTAACTGATAGGTGGGCTGCCATTTGACGGACTGGTCAATGTTGGCTTGTACCACGGCGGCGCTGATTTTCGGCGCTGTTTTGGTTCGGGCCTTTTTTTGTCTAACCTGGTGCAATCCATAGGTTAATGTGCCCGCTGTCAGCAGCACCACGAAAAGCCACTCCCATTTCAGGAAGGTGCGTTTCGTCCCTTTTTTTCTGAAAAAGGATTGAAAGATCAGACCGTTCACCAGAACGATCAGAAAGGAAACGCCGTATATCCCGAAAAGGTTGGCTATTTGAATCACGGCGAGGTGTTCGTATTGGCTGTAGCCCAACAGACACCAGGGAAATCCGGTAACGAGATGGGCCCTCGCATATTCCAGACTGACCCAGAAGGCTGCCATGAAAAAGATGGAGAAGGGACCGTGGTTCATCCGGCAGGTGAGGCTGGAAAACAATCCCGGGTACAGGGCCAGGAAAAGGGATAGCAGCAGGAGCGCCAACAGGCTGATGGCAAGTGGGAGGTTTCCGTATTGCTTAAGGACTACGATGATCCAGTACATGAGGGTTATGAAATGAAAAAAACCTGTGATGAACCCCAGTTTGAATGCGCTGCGGGGCGTTTTGTCCTGGATGGATACGAGCAGGGGGATGAGAGCAACCCATGCGAGAAACGAAAGTTTCCCCGGTGGAAATGACGCCGTCAGCAACAACCCGGAAAGAATGGCCAGAAATAGGTCGCGAAGGGAAAGGGCACGCTGTTTTGTTGCCGGCGTCATATGGGCTCAGGTGGATGCTGAATCTGAGTGTAGA
The DNA here is from genome assembly GCA_019314425.1 of Deltaproteobacteria bacterium. GTDB lineage: Bacteria > Desulfobacterota > DSM-4660 > Desulfatiglandales > Desulfatiglandaceae > NaphS2. The sequence goes on from JAFCZI010000050.1 coordinate 10,136, forward strand.
GGCGGGGGGGGTGACCCCGTATCGTCTTTGGCTGTAATCAAGACTTTTTCGATTTTCCGTTGATCCCCTTCTTGAATGGTGATGTTAAGGTTTTCGAAAGAGATTATTTCACCTGCTTTTGGGATTTTCCCCAGGAGGTGAATGATGAAACCGCCCACGGATTCGAAGTCTCCCTCCGGCAGGTTTATCTTGAGTTGTTCTTCCAGTTTTTCTATCTCCAATCGTGCGTCCACAATAACGCTGCCGTCGTCGAGGATGGAGAGAAGGGGCTCTTCATGGTCGTGTTCGTCCATGATTTCGCCCACGATTTCCTCCAGAATATCCTCGGTTGTAATGATACCGGCGGTGCCGCCGTATTCATCGGTGACCACAACCAGATGGGTCCTCTTTTCCCGAAGGTCTTTCAGCAACTCACCGATCTTGCGATTTTCGGGAACGAAGAATGGTTTTCTGAAGATATCAAATGGAATTTTTGAATTGGGCTCCCTGCCCAGAAGCCGCAACAGGTCTTTGGCATGGAGAACCCCCACCACATGGTCGATGTCGTCTTTATGGATGGGGATTCGGGTATGCCCGCACTCGTTGACCAGATCGATCATTTCCCCCAGTGTGCAGTCT
>JAFCZI010000286.1 GCA_019314425.1 Deltaproteobacteria bacterium
AACGCATTGTCTTCTGGAACGACCCGGATCTGGAATTTGCCATCACCCTCTCCCTGCTGAATCTCCCCGAAGGGGTCAACATCCTTCGGTTGGATCAAATGAGTGCATTGGAAGCAAAAATCCGCTTGGAACGAGAAGATCCCGAGGGGCGGTATCTCGTCTACGCCCCCACCGAAGAACCGGATTACGAGGCGGATTGGCTCCTGGATATCCGTCTCTACAGCCAGAGCTTTCGGGCCGATCGGGCCTCCATGATATTGGATGAACTGGGTTTGGCCAACCAGCATCTTCGAGACCACATTGCGGTCCGCCGGAAGTTTTTCGACAATCAACAGCGCCTTCAGAAGCTCAAAGAGATCGTAACCCCCAATGACACCGATGTGGATTTGGACACGAAGATGATCGCGGTCGTGGTCAAAGGGGATCACCCCGAATGGTTCAGTATTATCCGAACATTGTACCATGAGTTTACTTCAGGCGGTAACGGGAACGATATTGATTTGGACACCCCCCCGGCCGTGTGGCTCCAACTGGAGAAATTTGATCTGGATGAACCATTTTGGCGAATGGCCAAATCCCTGTTGGGTTACGAAGAGGAAAACCCCACTTTGAAAAATCTGCTGATCCGTCTCCTGGTCACCGATTTTTCCCATCACCTCAAAGGGATTGTGCCCGATGCCCTTGCGCATTTCGTATTGCCTCATACCGGTAAATCCAACACGGTGGTTTGCCTGGCCCAATGGCGGGACAGCAGCAGCAAGGGAAGCAGCTATGACCGGCTGTCGGATCTTGTGGCCGGAATCATCAAAATGGAAGACCAGCTTTACAGCTTTGAAATCGAGGCCCTGCTGGATGTGATGACCTTCCAGACAGTAGAAAAAGCCATCGCACAGGGACTTCGAAATCGGGTGATTTCAGGGAGCGATACCATCAAGGTGGATGACATTAGAAAGGTGGCCACGCAGAGGCAGGCGGGCTACTGGGCCTCTTCCTATATCATGGGGAGGGACATACCACGGAAAGCCTACTACGCGGTGTATGAGGCGTTGACCGCATCCGCCGGACTTTTTGAACTGACCCGAGAATACCCCGATGGCTTTGATTATGACACACCCGGGGCCATGGTAAACGCTTATGAGAAAGAACTCTTTCGTTTCGATCAGCGCTATCGCCACTTCTGTGAGCAAGCGGATATTGCCGAATCCAGGATCTGGGATATTCTGAAAAAACTTCGGGAAAAGGTGGAATCCTGTTATGTCAACGGATATCTTCAGCCGCTATCGGATCGGTGGGGTAAATTCATCGACCCCGAAGGCCCTACGGCGCTCATGAATTCCTGGCGTCTTGATGGTATCCCCAACCAGTCCCATTTTTTCAGGAAACACGTGGAACCCCATCTCAAGGAGGCCGAGAGACGTCGAAGCTTTGTCATCATCAGCGATGCCTTTCGCTATGAAGCGGCCTGGGAGCTAACGCGGGAATTGAATGGTAAATACCGATTTGAAGCGGATTTGAGTGCCCAATTAGGCGTTTTGCCGTCTTACACTGCCCTTGGCATGGCGGCCCTTCTCCCTCATGAAAAACTGACCTATAAGCCCAATGGGGATGTCCTGGTGGATGGCAAGCCAACGGCCGGGCTGGAACAACGAAGCCAAATCCTTGAGGCTCATGGGGGACTGGCGGTTAAGGCAGACGACCTTCTGGAGATGAAGAAGGAGCAGGGCCGGGCTTTTATCAAGGACCAACGGCTCCTTTATATCTATCATAACGTTATTGATGCCGCCGGAGATTCAGCGCCCACCGAAGGCCATACTTTCGAGGCGGTGAGACGGGCCATCCATGAACTGGCATCGGTCGTTTCGTACATCATCAATAACCTGAACGGCCATCATGTCCTGATTACAGCGGATCATGGCTTTCTGTTTACGGAATCGCTCCCGGGTGAACCCCATAAGAGCAGTCTCCAGGACAAGCCCCCTGGAACGGTCAAGGCCAAGCAACGGTTTCTCATGGGGCCAGATCTCGGGGATCATGACAGCGTCTGGCATGGCGCAACGGCCACAACCGCCGACGCTGAAGGGGAAATGGAATTCTGGATTCCAAAAGGGGTGAACCGCTTTCATTTTATGGGGGGAGCCAGATTTGTTCATGGCGGGGCCATGCTTCAGGAAATTGTTGTACCGGTTGTGACGGTTCGACACCGAAAGGACAAAGGGGCCGGAGCCACGAAAACGAAGTCCGTTACGGTCCATGTGCTGGGGACTCGCCACAAGATTACCACATCGCGCCACCGGTTCGAGATGATTCAGATGGAGCCGGTCAGCGATCGGGTGAAACCCATAACCCTCAAGGTGGGTGTTTACGATGGAAATGATCCGGTGACCACCATGGAATCGGTCACTTTTGAGAGCGCCTCCGACAAACTTGAAGAGCGGAAAAAGTCCATCACCCTTGTGCTTCAGGACCGGCAATATCATAAAAAAACAGCATACAGACTGGTCTTGCGGGATGCGGAAACAGGGGTAGAGCAGGAAAGTGTGGATGTGATTATAGACAGGGCATTTACCGATGACTTCTGAAAACACAAAAGACACCAAGGTCGAACACATGGAGATTACGCACCTGGAAGACAAAAGCCTGGACGAGCTTCTCAACCGGCATTTTGCAGGTCGGGTGGTTCGCAAAGACCTGACCAAACTGGTAAAGGAGGGCGCGAACGTACCGGTGTATGTACTGGAATACCTTCTGGGGCAACACTGCGCGTCGGACGATGAAGCCATTATCCAGGATGGGCTGGCCACCGTAAAGCGGATTCTGGCTGAAAATTATGTTCGGCCCGATGAAGCCGAAAAGGTCAAATCCATTATTCGGGAACGGGGAAGCCTGAAAATTATTGATAAGGCCACGGTCAAGCTCAATGAGAAGCGGGATGTGTATGAGGCATTGCTGTCCAACCTGGGCATCAAAGGGGTTGAGATCAGCACGGAGACGGTGCGGCGTTATGAGAAACTTCTGGCCGGAGGGATCTGGTCCATTATTTCCATGGAGTACTTCTACGAAGAGGGCCAACGGGGCTCCCCTTTTCTGGTTCAGGAGCTGAAACCGATCCAGATGCCCGGCATGGATATGGAGGAATTCTTTGAAGGCCGACGGTATTTTACCGAAAACCAGTGGATTGATGTCCTTCTCCGTTCCACCGGCCTGGAGCCGACCCAATTCGAGGATCGTGTGAAATGGCATTTTCTCTCTCGCATGGTCCCGTTGGTTGAGAATAACTACAATGTCTGCGAATTGGGGCCCCGAGGGACCGGCAAAAGCCATATCTACAAGGAGATCAGCCCCAATAGTATCCTCATCTCCGGTGGTCGAACCACCGTAGCAAACCTGTTCTATAATCTCGCGAATCATACGGTGGGGCTTGTGGGCCTGTGGGATGTGGTAGCCTTTGATGAAGTGGCCGGAATTTCCTTCAAGGACAACGATGGTGTGCAGATCATGAAGGACTACATGGCCTCCGGCTCATTTGCCCGGGG
>JAFCZI010000051.1 GCA_019314425.1 Deltaproteobacteria bacterium
GGTTCTTCAGGATCGTAGGCATACATATAGTATGTTGAGATTCTGAAAAATTGCTGCAACGCAGTAGATGGGACTTTTTACGACGCCATCAAAACTTAAAACTGCGGTCTTGCCGCCTTAGTTCCCTCAAGCATCCTTTTCTTTGACGGGTTCATCCGTTTCAGCTTCACCGGTCTGTTCTTCGGTAACAGCTTCTTTCGCTTCCGCTTTGGGAGTATCCCCATCGCCCGGAGCCTTGCCGCATTCGGAACACCTGCCGTCAACCATAATACCGGTGCAGGTCCCGTCAGGACATAGTTCCCGATCATCGAAATCGATATCTTCCTCATCATCGGAAAAGTTCTCATCCCGGGAAACCGACGGTACCGATTCCTTCAGGGGCATCCCGCATGCCATGCAATAATTGGCATCTTCACCATAAACGCTCGCTCCACAGCCGGGGCATGGAGACCCCGGAATTTCTTCCTCACAATGTGGGCATTTCATAGCAAACCATCTCCTTTCCAGAGTTTCACATCAGCAGGGTTTGAATTATAGAGAAAGGGATCACTGCTGTCAAACACTACAAGCGCTCCGGATCTAATCGACGAAACAAAACTTGAAAAAACTATAAAGTCGCTGTATCAAAGGGATACAAATGGTGTTGCTGGAAAAGGGATTGAATCGCTGAGGTGTCTACAATGATTCTTTCCCTTTCTTGAAAACGATGGAGGATCTTCCCTAAATGGTTGAAAACCCAACCCGAAAGGCGCTGGAAGAGAGAATAAAATCGATCGAAACAGAGTTGGCTGAACATCAGAAAGAGGCCAAACAAGCCCTGCGTGAATCCAAGAAAGGCATGCGGTCACTGCTCAATTTTGTGCCCCACCCCATCATCGTCTGCAACCTGGACGGCAGCGTCTATTACGTCACACCGGCCTTCACCGAAACCTTTGGATGGACCCTTGACGAGCTGGAAGGGAAAACCATTCCCTACACCCCCAGGGGAATGGAAGCCGAAACCCACCAGATCCTGAAGGAGCTGCTAGAAAAAAAGCTCGTGCTGCGCCATGTCACCAAACGGCTCACCAAGGACGGTCGCCTTCTGGACGTGGCCATGCGGGGCGTAATCTATTCCAAAGATCCGGGGGAACCGGGAGGAGAGCTGATACTGCTCCGGGATATCACCCGCGAGAAGAGAATCGCCCGGAACAACGAGGCCATGCTGAGAATCAGCATGGCCCTTCCCGAATATCCAAACCTCGAAGATCTTCTGGACTACATCAGTCGGGAGATTAAAGAGCTTCTCGGAACAGAGGGCGCCCTAGTAGTCCTGGCCGACGAGGAACGGGGCGAACTGTTCTACAAGGGCGCAGCCTATGACAACAGCACCACCCAGAAACGCGTCAAGGAGATCCGGTTCCCCGCAAATAAAAGCGTTGCGGGGAAAGTCATCCGCACGGGAGAAACCATTATCGTTCCCGATACATCCAGGGAACCCAGCTTTTTTCCGGGTGTAGATGAATTTTTGGGATATCATACCCGAAATCTGTTGGAAGTGCCGTTGAGAAGCGGCGACCGCATCATTGGCGCCCTGTGCGCACGCAACAAGAAGGAAGGCGTTTTTGAGGAGTCGGACATGGAACTCATCAATATGGTCGCCGGGACAGTGGTACTTTCCATAGAAAACGGTCGATTTTCAGAGGAGATCATTAACGCCTACAAAACCAATGAAGCACTCCTTCGCATCAGTACAGCCCTCCCGGAATATCCCGATATGGGGGAGCTTCTGGATTTCGTGAGCAATGAAGTAAAGCGTCTCATGGATTCTGAAGGGGCCCTGGTGACCCTGCTGGATGAAGAAAACAGGGAAATGTTCTTTATCGGCGCCGCTTACGATAATATGGCCACACAGAAACGGGTTAAAAAAATCCGGTTTCCCATTGATAAACTCATCGCGGGCCAGGTCATTAAAACCGGCAAACCCATGATCATCCATGATACGCTGACGGATCCCGCCATCCACCGGGAACGGGATAAAATCATGGGGTACCAGACCCGTAACCTGCTCCTGGTCCCCTTGAGAAGCCGGGATCGCATTATCGGTGTTCTGTGCGCCATCAACAAGAAAAATGGGAGGTTTGACCAGGGGGATACGGAACTCCTGAGCCTGGTGGCAGGAACTGTTGAACTCTCCATTGAGAATGCCCGGTTCTCAGAGGAAGTGAAGAAAGCCTATCGGGAAGTATCGAGCCTGAACCGGGCAAAAGATAAAGTCATCAACCACCTGTCTCACGAACTGAAAACCCCCGTTTCAGTGCTTTCCGGATCATTGAGCATCCTTGCCAGAAAGCTGGTCCTTCTTTCTGATAAAAACTGGGAAAACACCCTTGCGCGGGGTGAAAGGAACCTGGACCGGATCATAGAGATTCAAAATCAGGTGGAAGACATCATGCGGGGGTGGCATTTTGAATCCCACCATGTGTTGAGCCAGATGGTTGATTTATGTGCCGACGAACTGGAAACCCTTGTGGCCGAACAGGTGGGCGAGGGCGATATTGTCAAAACCATTCGAAAACGCATCGATGACATCTTTGGGCCAAAGGCGATGACATCCCGGATTCTGGCGCTGGACCAGGGGGTTCAAGAACGGCTGGAAGTGCTCAAGCCCTTGTTTTCCCACCGCAATGTTCAAATCATGGAAGATCTTAAACCCACGCATCCCATTTTGATTCCCCTGGAACCATTGCAGAAAGTTATTGACGGCCTGGTCAAAAATGCCGTGGAAAACACACCAGATGAAGGAAAAGTTGAAGTCACCGTGGCGCAAACGGATGGCATAGTGCAGGCGGTGGTACGGGACTACGGGGTGGGCATTATCGAAGATTCGCAGCGAAGAATCTTTGAAGGTTTTTTTGCCACCCAGGACACCCTGGATTATTCCTCCAAAAGGGCTTTTGATTTCAATGCCGGGGGAAAAGGCGCCGACCTGCTGCGCATGAAAATCTTTGCTGAACGATATGGCTTCAAGATCAGGATGACATCCACCCGCTGTCCCTTTATCCCTGAAGAAACCGATCTATGCCCGGGCACCATCAGCGAATGCCGCCACTGCACCCGGCCGGAGGACTGCTTTATTTCGGGGGGAACCACTTTTACACTTCAGTTCAAGCCCAGCAAACGCCCCTGATTTCCGCCCTTCTGGTGGATACCTTTGGAAATCACTAACTTTCGCCCCGCTTTCTCACCGGCGGTCCGGACCTTCGCATCCTGCCGCAGGGGTTTTCCCCGATTCGTTTTAACATGGGGATAACGATAGGCGGCGTATTTTTTTAACAGGGGATCTTCCACTTTGACGATCCCACAACCGGTCGCGGAAGCACGCTGTTCAGATTGACTATTCAGTTTTTTCTCGAAACCTTTCAGGACGCCCAGAGCGAAATCCGTACGGCGATATCGATTCAACCCCCTGTTTTTGTTATATTCCCTCCATTGGAATTCAATAAAACGATTTACAAAATCATACACATAACTTGCGATCTGCACATTCTTTTCTGTGCCGCTGATCTCCAGCACACGCCCCATTTTCCCCTTTTCCATGACGTAAGCACTGACCCAGAGGCCACAAACATAATAGAACTGCCCCAACAAATATGCCAAGCGATGTTCTTCCCTGAAACGCCGCAGCATCGGTTCTCCCAGAAAAAGGCTTACAAACGCCCGGTCTTTCCCCAGCCGAACCAGGTCGATATTGTATTTGTCCACCAGTTCATGGGCCTTGGTCATGGCCGCTTCCGCTTCATGCTGATTTCGACTCTGAGCCAAACTCATGAGCTTTTTGATGCGCACCATCATTTTATCTTCATGGTTTCTGGAATCCTTTAAAGCCCTTTCATCCAGAAGCCTGAAATTCCCTGAGGCGGCAGAATCCGCCCGAAGGTGATAACACGCCTCTTTAAAACGGGTACCGTGAGGGGGTTCATGGCACGCCCCCAGAACCTCTTCCGCAAACTGATGGGCCATCTCATGCTTGAGCACCTGGCGTACCGCATTCCAGGAATGTTCCAGCACGAGGGACCGGCTCATAACGATCTCCCGGTTTTTCCCCGACCAATATCCCCACTGGGTTTTCATATCTTGAATGGCAAACAGGGGCTTTTGCATTTGATCTTCATAAGAAGACGGCAAAACCCACAGCGCCGTATCCCATTCACAGGAAAGTCCGTGCAGAATGCGACGTTCAAGGGATTCTTGTATTTCGATAGCGTTTTCTTTCATAGGGTTCCATTTTTTGTAATAGTTCAGAGGGTGCAGGATGGAGCTGCGCCCTATTGTTCCATCAACTTATAATCGAGGTCCGGATTTTTCAACAAAAAGTTTGACGACTTCATAACCGCATTCCCGACCCTTGCCATATTGTTCGCATTGTAATACATTGATTCGAATTTTCTTTTAATAAAATCGAACGGGGGATGAATATGAGAGAGATCCTCAAGCCCGGCATCAACTGGCTCGTCGTTTTCATCCCCGTATCTTTTTTGATCGGTTATGTGCCTTCCTTTAGAGAAGGATGAACCAATGCCCATCCCAAACCTGGCATAGGAAAAGATCAATTTACATGACAAAACCCCTTGCAATATCCCGAAACCTTCCCTTCATGTGTCTCCTCTCTTTCACTATCGGTATTATCGCCGGACTGGGCGCATGGGCTTTTCGCAGGCTCATCGGGTTCATCCATAACATTCTCTTTCTAGAAAAATTCCAATGTTATTACGATGCCAATGTTCATACCCCGGAAAGCCCATGGGGTCCCGGGGTCATTCTTGCACCCATGATCGGCGCGTTGGTGGTGGCCTGGCTGGTAAAAACCTTCGCCCCGGAAGCCAAGGGCCATGGTGTCCCTGAAGTGATGGACGCTATCTATTACAACGATTCTAAAATCCGCTCCGTGGTCGGTGTCATCAAGGCGGTCGCATCAGCGATCTGTATCGGCAGCGGGGGGTCGGTGGGCCGTGAAGGACCCATCATCCAGATCGGTGCCTCATTCGGATCAACCCTGGGGCAGATCCTCAAGCTCCCCCCCCGGCAGATTGTAACGTTGATTGCCGCAGGTGCCGGCGGGGGCATTGCCGCCACATTCAATGCACCACTGGGGGGGCTGATATTCGCAATAGAACTCTTGCTGGTCACCGTCAACGCCAAAAATATCCTGCCGGTAACCATTGCCACCGTAACCGCCACCTATATCGGCCGAACCCTGTTAGGGGTTGAGCCCTCTTTCTATTTCCCCGCGCTCACGCCCCTGGACCTTCACCTGAGTTCCGTATGGAGCCTCCTTCTTTTCGTACCCTTCGGGCTTATCATGGGGCTGGTTTCGACCCTTTTCGTTCGCGGCATTTACTGGGCTGAAGACCGCTTTGATGCCATGCCGGGGAACACCTACACCCGGCATCTATCGGCCATGTTCGCGGTAGGCGTGATGATCTGGCTCTTCATGCGCTATACCGGATACTACTACGTTCAGGGTGTCGGTTATGCCACTATTATGGACATTTTAGAAACCGTCCTTCTGGATCCCCGGCTACTGATTCTACTGTTCTGCTGTAAATTTGTGGCCACCTGTCTCACACTGGGTTCGGGCGGTTCTGGCGGTGTTTTTTCCCCGTCCCTTTTCATGGGCGCCACCATGGGGGCACTGACGGGCCATTCGGCCGCAATCCTTTTTCCCGGCATCGGCATTGATCCCGTGGACTTTGCCATCGCCGGAATGGCGGCAGGGGTGGGCGCATCTACCGGTGCGATTATCACCGGGGGCGTCATGATCCTGGAGATGACCCAGGACGCGAACGTGGTCATGCCGATCATGATCACCTCTGCCTTCGCCTATGGGATACGCAAATGGTTGTCCCCCGGCAGCATCTACACGCTGAAGCTCCTCCGACGCGGGCACATTGTCCCGGAAGGGTTGCAGGCGGCCATGAGCGAATCCATGACGGTGCAGGATATCATGGAAAAAACGTACAAAACCGTTGATGGGGAAACGGCAATTGAGCCATCGGAAACACCGGTACTGGTCACATCAGGTGATACCATCCTGGGCGTCGTCCCGCCCCATATCGGTGGAAGCAGGGCGCGGTTGATTGTCAACCAGCAGTATATCATGACTCCGGAGAAGAACCCCGTAAACGACCTTCTGAGAGAAATGCATACCACCAAAGCAAAATTCGCACTGGTGACAGGAACTCCGGGGAGCCCAATGCCCCGTGAAATAATTGGCATCGTCACGGAACGTGAAGTCGCCGCCAGCACAATGCGAGCAGCGGAATTGAAATAAGTCATCTCAAATCTTGCCTAATCAAGAGGATATTTCATGCTGACCGATTCATCCAAAAACCTCTGTCTGTTCAACATCCTGGACGGGTTACGTCAGGGACTCAGCAACTTCTCCGGTCCCAGCCGGGCAGCCGTCATCTATGCGGAAAAACCCGATGATCCCATTTCCGTTTACGACCCCCAGGACCTTCTCAGGGGCCATGAGCCCATGCTTGAGGAAATCTACCTGGACGCACACAAATGGCGCACCAACCGGGAAATCACAAAAGGCGTTAAACACCCGGGGCAGATCTTTCCGGAAAAGAACCTGGAGCTGTCGGGACTCATCTCCCGGGGGGCCAGAACACGCTCCGTTTATTACCAGATGTGGTTCACGGAACATCACCCGGATATCTGTTCCATCGGCCCCACGGAACGATGGCTTGAACATGCGGCATTCCTCCTGTCTCTGGATTTCACCATCGAAGGGCCCTTTTACTCCGCCACATCCGGTTACCTCCTGCGAGAGTACGCCACGCACGCCGTGCGCGACTATATTCTCGATGAAATCTGCGTCATGTTCGGCTGGGATATCAAAATCTTTGTGCTGCCCATCCTGGATGCCATCCTGGGCATTTCAAAAACCCAGGAAGAAGGGGCCTGGCCCCGGGGAAAACTGGTATTCATTTCCCCGGACGATTTATCCCGGGTGGACTTCCTGGTGCGATTCCCGCCCCATGAGCGACCGAGTCTCAAAAACCACAAACATGTGCGAAAACTGCTTCAGGCCGTTGAATATTCCGACCGAAAGCTGGTTTCCTTCGGGAATCATGTGGTGGGCATCGCGGCGGGCGAAATGCCGAAACGAAGATCCACGGCGGATTTTCAAGGAGATTTCGGTTTTCTTAGCCTTTCAGGCCTTCCCATTTGCAGCTTCTCAGATGGAAACCTCTATTCAACCACCCGAAAACCCAACCTGGTAAATCTTGAAGAGACCCTCCTTGAATTTCCCATGGATACATCCGTTCGACACACCCTGTTCAAAATCATCACAGCCATCGTCCACGATGCCGGCAAAGAAAAACATGGCTGCACCCTGGTCATTGATCTCACCCCCGATCCGGTGACCCTGTCGGGCCAGCAACTGGAACAACCCATGGATCTTCAAAAAAACCGTTTACTTAACCTGGCTAAATCCCTGGCAAAGGTGGATGGGGCGCTTCACCTGCGAGGAGACCTTCACCTCCATGGATTTGCCTGTTTACTTCATGGCAGCACCGTTCCGGGGGAAAACCGCGCACGAGGCGCCCGTTTCAACTCAGCCCTTCGCTTCAGCGCCGAGCACCGACAGGTCATCGTGGTGGTGGTTTCCTCGGACAGGCCGGTTTCCGTTATTCAGGAGGGTGTGGAACTCACGGCCCAATGTGAATGGACGCCCTTTTCAAAAATGCTCCACCTTCCGCCGTCCCTGGCGGAATGGATCGAATCATAAGCTGTTTGGCTTTTTTCGTTACGATATTTCGGTATCTTCTGCCGATGGAAAGAACGTCCGGCGAACATCCTGGAGGTCAGGGTCAAAGTACACACTGTCCTGGATAAAAAATGATCATCAGCGCTAGCCGACGGACCGACATTCCCGCCTTTTATGCCGAGTGGTTTATGAACCGGATTCGGGAAGGTTACTGCACGGTCCCGAACCCCTTCAACCCCAAACAGGTATCGCGCATATCCCTCAAACCTGAGGATGTGGACGTCATTGTCTTCTGGACCCGTTATGCGCGCCCCCTGATGCCTTTTTTAGATGAGCTGGACGAACGGGGATACCGCTATTATTTTCTATACACGCTCATGAACAACCCCCGGGCACTGGACCCGAAATCACCGTCCCACAAAAGATCCCTGAACACTTTTCGCGAATTGTCCCACCGCATCGGCCGGGAAAAGGTCATCTGGCGATACGACCCCATGGTTTTTACCCGAATCACCGATTTGAACTTTCACCGGGAAACCTACCAGCGCATTGCGGAAGAATTGAAAAATAATACCAACCGTTGTATCATCAGCATTGTGGATATCTACCGAAAAGCGGCAAAAAGGCTGAAATTGCTGGAAGGAGAGGGAATCCGCATCATGGAACCCCTGGAGGAAAAATTCGGTGAACTTATGAAAAGCATGTCCGATTCCGCCGCGATGAATGGAATAGATGTTCAGAGTTGCGCCGAAGCGCCAGGCCTCGCATGGCATGGCATTCCGCCGGGAAAATGTATCGACGACGGGTTGATCCGTCATGTATTCGGGCTGGATGTCGCACATCTGAAAGATCCGTCTCAGCGACCCGACTGCGGTTGTGTGGCAAGCCGGGATATCGGCATGTACGATACCTGTCTGTTCGGATGTGTCTATTGCTATGCCACCACCCGCCTTGACCGGGCCAGGGACCGGCACCGAAGCCACGATCCCGCCTCCCCTTCCCTTGCAGGCCATTATGGGGAGTTCAAGCAATGATCAAGACCCCTCCATATCGGTTTTTGCGCCATCTCTTACTCCTTGTGGCGCTGTCATCAGCACTCCCCTGCCCGGCGGCTGCGGCGGATTCACAATGGAAACCGGTTACAGAGGAACTGCTCAGGAAGCTTCATCTCGACCACCGTTTTCACAAATGTATCGCCGTGGCTGACGGGGACACCATCATCCTGGAAGAGCTAGGTGCCGTTCGATTCATCGGTGTGGACACCCCGGAGAAAAATCACCCAAAACTCCCTGCCCAGTTCATGTCGGAAGAAGCAAGCGCCTTCACAAAAAAACTCTGTCTGGGAAAGAACATCCGTCTGGCGTATGACGCATTTGATGAAGACAAGCGCGGAAAATATGGCCGTATATTGGCATACCTCTATCTTGAAGATGGCACCCTGGTTCAAAAGCAGCTGCTTTTGAATGGATACGCCATTTGCTACACCAAGTATCCATTCGATCAAAAACGGAAGCAACAATTTCTGGCCTGGGAACAAAAAGCGCAACAAGAAGAGCGGGGCCTCTGGAAAGATGGCGGCATGGCTGAAATCCAGTGGATACTCAAACACAGGCAACTCCCGATCCAGGTGGAAAAAGCGTCTTTGAGCACCTACCGGCTGCGAATGGGGACCTGGGTTTCAAAAACTTTTAACCGGGGGGACATTTCCCTTAATCTGATGCAACTGTATGAATGGGCATATGAGCTGGGCCCCCGGGACCTGAGGAAGCAACTGAACCGTTCAGGATATGGCAAAAAAGCGCCCCCTGAAAACTCCCTCAACAGGGTAATCGTGCTCGGCATGGCCCACAAAAAATGGGGGATACTATACGGAAAAAATGTTAAACCTCGCGTGTCCAATGCAGAAATTGATACACAAATCAACAAATTATACAACTGGATTCGGGGTTTTGACGCAGAACACCTTCAAGCGACGTTAGCGTTAAACGGGTATCATCCTCTTCCCGAAAAACAGGTTCCGGCGGATGACGGGCTGGAAACTGCCAATACATTTTTTAAAACAGAACCGTATGAAAAAAAAGAAGGCCGGGTGATTGGGTGGGAGTCGGCAAAAAATTTCGTTGGGAAACGGGTGACCGTCCAGGGGAAAATTGTTCGCAGCTTTAATTCAGGGAAAGTCTGTTTCCTGAACTTCCACAGGAATTTCACCCGGTATATGAGTATTGTTATTTTTGGAAGCAACTTTCGAAAGTTCCCATTTCAACCGGAGAAATTCTATCTCAACAAAACAATTCGGGTGAGGGGAAAGATCAAGGACCACAAAGGCCAAGCGGAGATTGTTGTCGAAAGCCCTCGACAAATTGAGATTATAAGCCCAACACGTCGGGGAAAGTGAGGCTTAATCTATTGAGTCGTTTCTATGGTATTTCACGTTAATCTTCCGGTTTTTGCAGCATGGCGATTGAAACATTCGACGGTATTACGCATTGTCAAATCCTTAGAGCCAGTTTCAAAACGCCCCCTTTTGCCCGATCTCTGCGTCAATCCCAAATTTTAAGCCTCAAAATATCCAATATATTCCTTCGGTTAAAATTTTCGCCTTCCTTTACCTCGAACAAAATTGAACATTTTGAAATTGGCTCCTTATTTAAGAATATGGGCAGACACAAGGTCTGCTTCTACTTCGAATTATCAGGATCCCTACGTCGAATAACACTCCAGATGATCAAAAAAAACCCCAATACCAGGGAAATCCCTCCCAACCAATCGCCATGCCGGGCAAAAAAAGTACGCCCTTTTCTGAGATGCACCTTTCCTGCGAGAGTAGTCTTTTTCCACCAGGGGGTTTGCGCCACCACCGTTCCCTTTGCATCGATAATGGCTGAAATACCGTTGTTGGCCACACGGACCAGATCCCGGCGGCATTCAATGGCACGAATGGGGCTGAAATTGAAGTGATGACGGTA
>JAFCZI010000052.1 GCA_019314425.1 Deltaproteobacteria bacterium
CAGGTCGTCTGATGACATGACCACCAGCGTGGATGGTATCATAATTGATATAAGCCAAAGGATAAAACTTCAGGAACAATTGGTTCAGGCAGAAGGCCTTAAAACTATTTCCGAAGTGTCTGCCAGACTGGCCCATGAGATCAGAAACCCCCTTATGTCGGCCGGAGGGTTTGCCCGGCGGCTCCTGAGCTCACTGTCTCCTTCTGATCCTAACCGGAACAAAGTGGAGATTATTGTTCAGGAAGTAGGCCGGTTGGAGTCCATTCTGCGGATGATTTTGAACTATATGCATCCCATAGAATTAGACCTGTCACCTATTAATCTTGAAAGCTGGGTTAAAAATGCAATAAGCGCGGTATCCGCGACCGCCGCGGAAAAAGGTATCCGGATAACTTCGCAATTGACATCTGGGTTGCCTGAGATATCCATAGATCACGCCCATATGTCTGAGAGCCTGGAAACTCTTTTTCAAAACGCCATCTACCAGATGGAAAAAGGAACAAGACTGTCAGTTTTCACCTGCCGGGAAGGCGAGATTTTTAAGCTGCAAATCTGTTATCCTGTTAAACATATAGACCGGGATGATATGAAGGCCTTTTTCTACCCCTTTGCCACATCTCCCATGAGATTGGATACGGTCGATCTTTCCATTGTCAAAACCATGATCAACAAACATGGTGGCACTATCAAGGCCGACCTTAAAAGCTCTGGAGAAATTATTATTGAAATTTCATTGCTTTTCTGAAAAAGCTCATCAATTATTGCATGCCAAAGTCATGAATGAAGTGAATTGGCGTGTTTTTAACTGCGGGAGAATTTTGTGTTTGTCGGTATTGATGTTGGTTCATTAACAGCCAAGTCCGTTTTGATAGGTTATAACGGAATCGTGGCCTTTTGTATTTCAGAAACTGGTGACAATCCTGAAAAAGCGGGTGAAAATATATTTGAAGCCCTGCTTAACAAAGGACAAGTTTTCAAGGAAGATGTTAAATTCGTAATCGGCACAGGTTACGGCAGAATTGCCCTCTCATTTGCAGACAAGACTGTTACTGAACTGACGTGCCATGCCAAAGGCGCCCATTCTTTGAATTCAAATATTCGAACGCTCATTGATGTTGGCGGTCAGGACAGTAAAGTTATCAAGCTTAATCCGAATGGCAGCATGGCGGATTTTGTGATGAATGACAAGTGTGCCGCGGGCACAGGGAGATTTCTTGAGGTAATGGCTGGGGCATTGAGGGTTGATCTTCAGGAGTTGGGCGAGGTTTCGTTGCGCTCTGAAGCTCCGTGCAATATAAACAGCGCCTGTACGGTGTTTGCCGAATCCGAGGTGATATCTCTGCTTGCCGCAGGTCAGCCCAAGGAAAACATTATTGCCGGTCTCCATCATGGAATTGCAAAAAGGGTTGCGAATATGGTCTGGCGGATAGGATTGAAAGAGGATGTTTGCTTTGTTGGGGGTGTTTCAAAAAACAACGGTCTGAAGGCGGCTCTGGAAACGTTCCTGGGCAGCCGGTTTATATCCATTCGTGAAGACCCCCAGATCACCGGGGCGCTTGGAGCCGCATTATTGGCAAGGGAACACTGTGACCGGAACCGGCCGGGTCAAATTGAGCGCAACGCGGCAAGGTCTCGAACTGTTCGTTAGAGCCGCAAATAGCCGGTGTGATAAATGCGGGTAAGATGAAGTATGTGACGAAGATTCAGCAGGTGTGGATGTCGGGAAGGATAAACTATGCGGTTAGGCAGTCATATGTCAATTGCAGGTGGATTATACAAAGCGTTAGAGCGGGGACATGACCTTGCCTGCGAGACAATTCAGATATTCACGAAAAACGCCAGCCGCTGGAAGGCAAAGGGGTTGATCCTGTCCGATGCTGAAAAGTTCAAGCGCGTAATGATAAAGACGGGGATAAAACCTGTTGTGGCTCATGATTCATATCTCATCAATCTTGCATCACCTGATCAGGGGACTTGCAAGAAATCGATCGAGGCCCTGAAAGACGAACTGGACCGGGCCGATTTGCTTGAAATCCCATATCTTGTTATACACCCCGGTTCTCACGTGGGCCAGGGAGAAAAAGAAGGTCTGCTTCGAATTTCAGCGGCCCTTAATCAGATCCACCTCGATCTGCCTGACAACCGGGTCAGGATCCTGCTTGAGACAACCGCGGGTCAGGGGACGAATCTTGGCCACCGGTTTGAACATTTGGCCTTGCTTATGAATATGGCCAGACAAAAAGAGAGGCTCGGGATTTGTCTTGATACATGTCATATATTTGCCGCCGGCTACGACATCCGGACAAAACAGACCTACGACGAAACGATGGATAAATTTGACCAGACGATCGGCCTTGAGAATCTCTTTGTTATCCATTTGAATGATTCAAAGAAGAAATTAGGCTCACAGATTGACAGACATGAACATATCGGTCGGGGTTTTATCGGGAAGGAAGGTTTCGAATTGATTCTGAATGATCCCCGGCTGGCCCATCTGCCCGGTATTTTGGAAACACCAAAGGAAAAGGATTTAGATGGCGTTGATATGGATGTAATAAATCTGAAAGTGCTTTCAGAACTAAGGCCGCATTGAACCTGAACCAGTATGGCTGGATTAAAGTCAATCATATCCACCCCCGGCTGAAGGTGTTGCTGATAAACTTTTAATCACTGTCACGCTCAAGACACCAGGAGCGCAAAGAAAAAATATATTACGAGCACCGGGCAGCGGCCTTCATCCTTTGAAATATTACACCACCCACGCGCTTTTATCTGAGCTCTAATGCTTTTTTTAAGAGAGATAATTTTTTCAGGAAACCCTGATTGGCTTGGGAGAACAGATCATTTTTTGGATGTCTTGAGTGAGCTTGGACCTGTAATAATTTATAGATGCATCCGATGTCATGACCATATCCAGTTGTCTGGTGTGGATAGTCAGGTAGCCAAGTATTTTCAGATGATCCTGCATGAATGCCATCGTCCGGTCTTCAAGGCGGGCTATTAAGTTGTCTTTTCTTATTTCCACTCTGAAATCATGATCTTCTAATATGGTTTTTACAAACAAGACCCTTTTCCGTCTTCGCTCATAATTTGCGGCGCCTCCCATGAACTGAAAACTGATGTAGTTTTCGTTTGATCTTTCACTGACCATGGCTTCAATGGCAGAAAAATGAAAACCAAGCCGGGAAGTGAGACTGCAATAATTTTTCGAGATCATAAAATAATTCCGACTGGCATACCGGGAACGTACTCCTGGTGTTAAGGCTGTGTTTGTAGTGGCCTCAAACATAACCGACATGAGGCCTTTTCCGTTAATGGGAGGCGGACCTTCCCATGGGATGGCGGCAATTCCTTCCCATAGAGACAGCATTGGAATAGAGCTGATATCTTCAAGTTTAATATATCGACCCTCAATTTCTTTTTTAAAGCCATCGTCGAGGTTTAAGACCCACCACTGCATGGCAACATCACAAAAAAGCTGTTTGCTGGACCGTTCCGGAAAGTGATGGTCTTTGCCGAACTGGAACATTTCAATAACCACTTTTTCATGGCAAAATCTGGTTATATCATGAAACGTTGCGCAATGCTTCGGACTGAATTTATGAGAGTCAGGATCAAGAAGGTTCAAGGGAATGATATGCCGGCCCGCCCCTCTTGCCGCCTCAAAGACCGGACTTCCTTCCATCAGGTTTAGGGGAGGGGGGCTCTCTTTCAATAGATTATCATTGCGGCCCTCATAGATCCTTAGACTGTCGGCATCTACTGTGATCAACTGCCCGTTTTTCACCCTGTCGATGGCGTGTTTTATCCCAAAAACAGCGGGAACGCCAAATTCCCTGGCCACATTTGCAAGATGTCCGGTTATGCCCCCTTGCTCTGTGATTACGGCCGCGGCCCGATTAAGGACCGTGGCCCAGCGGGGCAAGGCCTGCGCTGTTACAAGCACAGCCCCTTCAGGAAACCGAAGGACATCCATATCCTTTTTTATAATAAAAACCTGGCCGGCCCCGACACCTGGACTGGCAGTAGTTCCGCCCTTAAAAATCATTTCATCCCGGTTTTTTTCCTGTGATGATGCGACAGCTTTCATCCGGCGCGCCATAACCTGCTTAAGAGGCCGGCATTGGAGTAAGACGATGGAACCATTTTCTATAAGAGCCCACTCAATATCCTGTGGGGAGCCGTAATGTGCTTCGAGTTTTATTGCCAGACGCGCCAGTTCCAGGGCCTTCTCATCATCGAGTGAGGCCAGGCCGCCTTTGTCGCCGGTTATGTCCATTCGGCAAACACCTTCATCAGGATAACATACGAACTTACGTTCTTTTATGGGGATTTCTTTTTTGAGGATCTTCAGGGGACTTTGGCGGGAAATAACAAAAATATCCGTTGCGGAGCTTCCATCAACAACAGACTTGGGGAGCCCCCACACGGAATTAACAAGAACTGTCTCATCCCCTGGATTAACAGGGTTTTTGGAATAGATGACACCTCCTGAAACCGCGTCGACCATGCTGACGCACCCTACACACATGGCGACATCTTCATCCCGGATACCACGGTTGAGTCGATAGGCCATAGCCTGCAAATCATATTTGCTGGCAACAATCTCCTTATAAGTCTGAAAAACATTCTCTTGGCTCACGTTAAGCACTGAACGATATTGACCGGCAAATGATGTTTCGGCAAAGTCTTCCCCCAGGGCGCTGCTTCGCATGGCAAGAGTAACTTTTCCCCCCTCCTCTTTTTCAAGTATATGATATTGTTTTAAAATAGCGTCTCTAAGATCATCAGGAATGGAACCGTGGATGATAAACTGCTGAATATCAGAGCTCAGTTTATAAAGCTGATCAATCCGTTTAACATCAGCGGCCTGGATACGACGATCGATATCTGTCTGCAAATCGTTGTAATTCATAAATCTGTGGTAGGACCGGGCGGTAATGGCAAATCCGTCAGAAGCCTGGATGGCAATCCTGTTTTTAATTTCCCCAAGGTTTGCCATCTTGCTTCCAACCTGATCCGCGAGGTCTTTGTCGATTTCTTTTAACGGGATTACCAGCCGGCTATCTTCAAGAGGTCTGTTATTTACCAAAAAGAGATTAATTTTTTTTTGGATATTTTTAAAGCTCCCGTAGAGTTCTTCATACTTTCCCGGGGCAAGGTCATTGAGGTGTTTGATGATTTGCCACACATTGGAAGAAGCGATGGTACACCAGGCCCTGACATGAGTCATCCCGAAAGGGCTGTGGCCCTGTAAAGCCTCTTCCATTTCAGCCATGATATCGAGAGCCTTGTTGTTGGCGCTCAAAAGTAGCTTGAAATGGTGATACCGTGCCTTGAAGTCATTTCTGAGTTCTTCAAGCGCGGCTTCATCCAGTACCTGCTTTTTGAAAAAAAGTCTTTTTATCTTGTCCAGCGCTCGGCCCATAATAAAAATAGTATACTGCCTAAAATAACCGGTCACGGTTCACAGTTATCGGTTTTCGGTTGAAAAGACCAAAGGATTTCGACCTGTGCGGTTAGCTTTTAGCCATTAGCGGTTAGCTTTTGGATAAAACTGTTCAACATCCTCTTTGCCTCATTGACCGGTTGATTAAGTTCTTTATATGTTTCATCCTGTATATAATTGAGATCGCAAGCGAGAAGCAGTTGATATTCCACACCTCGCTTGCAGATCCGGCAGCGATGCTCATAAACCTGGCAAGTTCTCGTTCACTATCCCCAGCGGATAATCGGCGATGGTCTGCACGAAGATAGCGCCGTTATTGTGCCTGGGTGTGGCCGTCGTGTCCACCTGCAAGGCAAGCGAACCACCTTTTTGAAGCAGCCGGTTGTGAATGTCCTCGATCGATTTGAACCAGGCCATGCGCGGATCGTGGATGTGATGCGCCTCGTCATTCAGAATCATCAACTCGTCGATATCACGAACGATCATACCTAAATCCACCTTGGAATCCGTGGTCGCCCCGGTGGGCCGCTTGCCCAGGAAATAGTCCATAGTGTTTTCATCGGCAGGTGTTGGGGGGATATCATCGCCGGCATAGACGCGGTGGATGTTGGTCAGGAAGATATTGCCGGTGGGTCTGGTGATGGTGACCTCGTCTTGCTTGTGCAGGGTGAGTTGAAAATCATCGCGCCAGTTGCGGCCGTCCACGCCGTTGTCTGGAAGCGCCGGGTCTTCAAAAAAAATACGCAGTCCCTGAAAATCCTTGAAGATACGATCCAGCACAATGATGTTGGGTGTGATTACCAGAAAGTTGCGCGCTAATTGGGAATCCGGCTCGTAGAGTTTATGGAAGAAACTCCACGCAAGCGCAAGGCTAAGGACCTTGGTCTTGCCGCTTCCGGTAGCCATCTTGATTACAAAACGCCGCCATGTCTCGTCGAAGCTGGTTCCCGACACAAGACCAGTCGCGTCGAATCGCATCATGTCGTACTTATCCTGAACGCCGGCAACGTCGTACAGGTAAATGATCGTTTCCAATGCTTCGCGCTGGGCGAAATAGTACTGAAACTGACTCATGGTCCGGTCGGCCTGTTCCAGCATATGCGGCGTATTGAACCACCAGTTGAGCAGGCTCTTGCTGGTATCGGACGCGCCGACGTAGCCACCGTCCCGGAATTCCTTCACTCTTTTGCGCAGTTGCGAGACCAGGGGCGGCATGAGCTTTTCCATGCTCGTTTCGCGCAAGGCTTCATCGGCAGGGAACCAGCGAATGTCCGGATCAAGGATGGCGTGCGGGGAATCGGGGAAATTTTTGTGTAACGCCATTATTTCCCGCCTTTGGAATTAACCGCGAATGGACGCGAATGACCGCTAATATTTCTGGTGTTCGCATAGCGTTTCCATTGTAACTTCGGCGTACCGAAATTGATGAGCATACCAACCGGTAAACCTGTTGCTTTCAAATAGTTCAGTAATTGCGCTTCCTCAATCCGGGTGATGGACTGGATGGCCTTAATCTCAACAATAACTCGTTCGAAACATACATAATCTGCAATGTATTCTTTGTTCAGAGTTATGTTCCTGTAATAAATCGTGATCCGTTGTTGAGGCGTATAGGGAATCTGTTTTTGGTCAAATTCTATTCCTAAGGCTTCCTGATATACCGCCTCAAGGAAACCGTTTCCCAATTCATTGGACACTTCCATAGCCGCGCCAACAATCTGGTACACTTCATCCTTCAATATCAATTCGCGTTTATTGGCGTCCATTAGCGGTTCCTTTACACCGTGATCTCAACAATCGTCATCGTGTCGTTGCCGAAGATGTCCACCACCTTGACCGCGAGCTTGCGCCGCCCCGGCGCGCATTCGTGGAACACGCTCTTTAGTTCCAGGGAGCGGTCTTTCTTTATTCTGAAGGATTGCCACTCGTTCTCGAAAATGAAATCTCCGGTCCAGCGTTCCTCCCACTCCCCGTTGTCTTCGTCTTGCACCCGGATGATCTCGCGCTTGTTCTCAAAATCGAAATCCACCGCCCAGTAGTCGATCCAGTCGGTCCAGCTTTTTGTGAGCGCCTCACGGTTGACGATGTCGTTCTTATCCTTGCTCACCTTCACGATCTGTCCTTTCTCCACAACAATCCGACTGCCCTTGTTTTTGATGGCCGCCTCGGCATTGGCAATCGAGTCCTGGGAATAGAATACCGAAAAATCGGTCAACTCCACCGCCACGGCACATTGGCGTTTATTCGCGTTTATTAGCGGTTTGACTTCGATAAATGAAACATCATGGAACACTACCTGGTTCTTCTCCACGGCTCGCTTATCGAACACCTCGGCCGGGATGTACTTGGGCGCAATGTCGATCCCCTTGGTGCGCGCCTCGTCCAGCACGTTCGGGAAGAGACCCATCTCAAATTCAAAGCCGAGGATGTCCACCTTCGTAATGTGCTTCTTTCGGCATTCCAGGATGATTTCCTCGACGAACAGGCGGGTCACGGGCAGGTTGACCGGACCGACGGCGATCAGCCGCCCGGCCTTCTTGCCGTTGAAACAGGCGAAATTCTCCACCTTTTCCGCCCGGTAGGCGCGCAGGATCAGATCCACGAATGCTTTTTCTTTCTCTTCTCTGCGGTGACGTTGAATTTCTTCTCGTGTTGGTTGATTAACCGCTAATACACGCGAATCAACGCCAATATCTTTTTCAGATTCGCGTCCATTTGCGTTTATTCGCGGTTCCATTCCGATATAATGCTGCCGCTCGTACTTGCCGAGGTTGAGAATCTCAAAGGCCCGGTAGTCCTTGCCGTCATCCTTGAGCCCGCGCTGAACCCCGATCATGCGCTTGCGGGTGGTGTGGATGCCAAACTTGCCCAGATCACTGACAATCCACTTGCGCCCGAGTTTTTCGGCGACGGCGGCCGTGGTGCCGGAGCCGCAGAAGAAATCGGCGATGAGATCGCCTTCGTTTGACGAGGCTTTGATGATTCGTTCGAGGAGGGCTTCGGGTTTTTGGGTGGGGTAGCCAACTTTTTGGACCGCCGAAGCCTGTAACGCAGATATATCAGTCCAGACAGTTCCGACAAGCGAGCCCTTCGACTCATCCAGATACAACTTGGTAGCAGGGCGTTTTGATAGATTATCAGGATAGTAAATTCTGCCGGCCTTATCCAATTCACCCATTTTCTCTCTCGAATATCTCCAACCCTTCTTTGGAGGGTGAAAACCTTTCCATTCGTACATCATGTTTGGTCGAGGGTTTGGACTATCTATTGGTCCCAGTCGATAACGGCGACCATCTGGGTCTGTAAATCTATAACGAACCTCTACATCTTCATCTTTTTGTGCGATGTACTGAGGGTTCCAAATAAGTTGATCGCTTTTTGAGTAATGGAAGATTGTGTCGGCGATAGCAGCCCAAGACTTGGCATCGTTATGTGTTCTTGTTCGTCTCCATGTAATCTCGTTAACAAACTGCCGTCCATCAAAAACTTCGTTTAACGCGAGGCGGATAAAGGCATTCACCCGCCAATCGCAATGCACATAGATACTCCCATCCTCGGCCAGCAAATCCCGCATGAGAACCAGCCGCTCGTAGATCATGGCAATGAAGGAATCCGCGCCCTTGCCCCAGGTGTCGCGGTAGGCGATTTCTTCGAGGATGTTGGGTTTCTTGGTGAAGGTGTCGCCGCCGATCTCGATATCCATTGAGAAATCCGCGCCCACGTCAAAGGGCGGGTCGATATAGATCAGTTTCAGACCGCCCTGGGCCTCGATCTCCTCCCGCAACGGCCCGTTCTTCAACGACGAGAGAATCAGCTTGTTGTCGTCCCAAATGAGTTTATTCGTCCAGCCTTTGAGCTGCCGCCCGCGCTCGTCAAAAAAGGACATCTGGGCTTTGGTGTCCTCCGGCTTTTCGGCCCACGGCTCATCCACCTGCTCGATCACCTGAAACGGGAGAACGATATTGCATCCCTCGCCGGTTTTGCCGTTCCAGACCAGTTCCACCTCGCGCTTGTCTTCGAACAAGAGAAACCGGTATTTGTCCGGCAACGGCTTATCCGCTTCGATATAGCGGATGATCTCCTGCTGTTCCTGTGCGGTGAGTTTCGCCATTCAATTATCCTTTGTTCTTCATTCTGCCGGTACGTTCGGAGCGTGGAGCTGGATTAAAAATATAACCGGGCTAACCGGCATTTTTCGCATAGCGAAGCGGCGCGAATTGTTTTGACCAACAGCGCCCCATCAAAAAAAACAACCGTGACAGCCGGAGGAGATCGTAAAAATCCTTCACCCGGCTGTTTTGCATACTCAGACGAACCGCGGCCTGTGTCTTTTCCAACACAACTGTTTCTTTCGGATAGTCCCGAACACGGGCAGCGGGCATTTCCAGGGGAAGATGAAGTAAACGAATACCTTGTAACCACACAGTTCATAAAAGTTCAAAGGCTTTTCCGGCGGCCTTGATGAAAGCCCTAAAGGCTTCACAGGGCCACCTATTAGCCGGAGAACATCAAAACCAATGGTAACTACTCACGTAGTCAGGTTGAAGGTATTTAAACTGAAGGGGTCAAAAGAACGCAATTGCCACCCTTTGGCGAGGAAACAGCAGGTTTTTGCGCCAAATATGGTAACATCTCAATACATTCGGGTCGGGTTAGGCGGCAGCGATTTTACCCGAACTTTTTGAGATGTTACCAGCCTGCAGCCTAACCAGCTTGAATAGTTGCAACTAATGGTCTTCCAGCCGGAGCCCCCATCCTTCAAACATGTACATTATCGCAAAGCCATACCACAGGGTATATATCACATAGAAGATTAAAGAAAAGGCAACAACCCCCAACCGATCGCTTATCTTTTGAGGTTCGATTTTGTAATAGTTGTAAGAGGTTTCTACGCCCTTTTTTTTCAAAGTCATAACAGCCTTGGCCGCCTCAAACTTTTTCTGCCTTTTAAGATCCTTGTCCATCTCTTTACAGGCCTGCCACCAGTTATACAGAGCCTGCCGTTCATTGTAGCCATACTTGGCTACAATGGTTTTGCCGTCATTCCTGTACATACTGTCCGCGTCATTCAGGCAGTTATTAAGGATCTTGCCGAAATCGCCGGTGACCTTTAATTTGTTTTCCGACACTTCAACCGCCGCGCCTGATTTCCTGAATAATAAGGCTGTCTGTTCCGCGTGCTCTTTGTCACTTAAATTGAGAGTCATGCTGACTGATTTACCTATGAATCGGTCTGTTTCCTGTTTGACTTTTGGTATATAGTATGCCGACCCTTTTGA
>JAFCZI010000053.1 GCA_019314425.1 Deltaproteobacteria bacterium
TAAACCTATGTCACTTTTTTGTATTGCACCCAAACGAATTGAGGTTCAAATATTTGAATAAATCATCTTCCAAGAAAAAAATGCCATCGATCAGCAAAAAGATCAGTTTTCCGGATAATGAGCTGATGCGGGCGTTGTGCGGAGAGCAAAATGCTCATCTGAACCTGATTGAAAAGAAGACGGGGGCCGCTGTCAACCTGAGAGGCAATGTCCTGTTACTCCAGGGCGGGGATTGGGAAGTGGCACTGGCTGAAAAGGTTTTGTCGCAGCTTTACGAATTACTGGAATCTCGGTATCCCCTCTACATCAATGATGTAGATCATGCCATAAGGATTTTAAGCGGGGATGGTTCGGTGGATTTAAAGAAGATCTTTAAAGACGAGGTTTATATTACTTCCCAAAAGAAAATTATCACACCCAAAACCATCAACCAGAAAAAATACATCGACAGCATTAAAAAATATGATATCGTATTCGGAATCGGGCCGGCGGGGACGGGAAAGACTTACCTTGCCATGGCCATGGCTGTGGCGTCGTTGATCAAGAAAGAGTGCAACCGAATTATTCTGGCCCGGCCTGCGGTGGAAGCGGGAGAGCGGCTGGGTTTTTTGCCGGGTGATCTGTATGAGAAGATAAATCCCTATCTCCGGCCTCTGTATGATGCCCTTCATGATATGATGCCCTTTGAAAACGCATCCGACCTGTTGGAGAAAGGGGTCATCGAAGTGGCGCCTCTGGCGTTCATGAGGGGGCGCACGCTGAACGATTCTTTTGTGATCCTGGATGAGGCGCAAAATGCCACGCCCGAGCAGATGAAGATGTTTTTAACCCGTCTGGGCTTCAGTTCCAAGGCGGTGATTACCGGAGATGTTACCCAGACGGATTTGCCAAAAGGGCAGATATCAGGTTTGCTTGAAGCGTCGCAGACGCTTTCGGGAATTGAAGGCATTCAGTTTGTTTCCTTTTCCAGGGAAGACGTGATTAGGCATCCATTGGTTCAGAAAATTATTGATGCCTACGAGAAGCTGGATAGACGGAAAAAGGTTTGAGGTGTAGCACCGCTATGACAAGGAATACGCCTAATGACCGAAAACTCAAGGCCCTGCACCAGAAAAAAAATGCCGGGTGGCGAGAAAAAGATATGCCTGCCAGGTCTAAATCCGGTCGTTCGGACCGCACGCCCCGGTTTCGGAATGATACCAAAAAATGGTGTATTTTCATCGGTCTCAGCCTAATCTTTTCCATACTGCTTTTCCCCAGCATCCTGACCTCAACCAAAACATATAACCTGGGAGATGTGGCCGATCGCGATATGAAGGCTTCCAGGGAATTCCTGGTTGAAAACAATGAGCTGACGGAAAAGAACAGACAGGAAGCTGTTCGCGCTGCTCTGCCCGTTTATGATTTTGATCCCACAGCAACCGATGTGGTTCCCAGGGTCAGAGAAGCCTTTGCGGAGGGTCGAAAGTATTTGGCTGATGCCTTGAAACTGGCGTGGATGTCCACATCCCCTGAAGAAGCTCAAAAAGAACACCTTGCCATAACAAATGCTTTCCAAACGCGGTTTTTCGAAATCCTGGATATCCCTGAAAACAACGCTTTTTCCCATACATTGATGATGAACGATTTTTCGCCCAAGGCGGAGTCAGTCGCCATCAGACTGGTCAGCGATGTTTTCAAACGGGGCGTGGTGGGCAATCAGGCGATGCTGATGTCCTATCGGGGCAAGGGGATTATCCTTCAGAACATCAAGGACGGAAAAGAGGAGGCGGTTTTGGGTCTTGATCGCTTTTATGATCTTGAAACCGCTATCGTTCTTGTTCGAGAGCAGGGCCGGTCGCTTACCCAAACCCTATGGCCAAAAAAACTGGCGCAGGCCGCGTTGGAGTTGGCCGTATCGCTCATCAAGCCCAATTTAACATTCAACAAGCGGGAAACGGCCTTGCGGAAAGAAGCGGCGGGGGAATCGGTTAAACCCTTCTTTTTCAAAGTCAAAAAGGGCGAAATTTTTATCAGGGAAGGGGAGCGAATTAACCCGGAACAACTGGTCAAACTGAGCGCTCAGTACAAATATTTAAAACAAAAAAAGATGTTGGGAAGGGTTCCTGCCATGGCAGTGCTCATCGCCTTCCTGTTGGTTTCCATGTATCAACTGAGCTTGATGAAGACCCGGTCAACAGATTCGGAAATCAGAGACCTGCTTTTAAACGCGGTGATGCTGCTGGTCATATTTTTTGTGGTGATTGCGTTTAATTTTGTGGCGATTGAAACAGCCCGGGGGTTCCATTTTTTCTCTCCAAGAGCCCTGTTCGGGGGTTCCATTTTTTCTCTCCAAGAGCCCTGTTGTATGCCATACCGGTTGCGGGCGGCGCCATGCTTATCTGTGTGTTTCACGGCATTGTCACCGCCACCGGATTTTCCCTGATCGTTTCTGTCCTGGCCTGTGCGGTTGTGGATGGCCGGGTGGAGTTTTTCATCTATTTTTTCGTCAGTTCCCTTTTGGCGGCGACCTGGGTGCGGCGTTACGGGGAAAGAGGTGTTTTTATTGAGGCGGGTCTTAAGGTGGGCCTGTGCAATATGGTTCTTGCTTTTGCCATGGAGGGATTGTATGGCGCCTTTTTTAATATTGAGAGCGTTATCGCCTGTTGTTCGGCGTTCATCGGCGGCGTGTTGGTGGGCGTGATCGCCACGGGGCTGATGCCGCTGATCGAAATGTCTTTCGGGTATACTACGGATATCAAGCTGATGGAACGGGCCAATCTCGATCAGCCCCTTCTAAGGGAGTTGATGGTCCAGGCGCCCGGAACCTATCACCACAGCGTTATTGTCAGCAATATGGTAGAGGCTTCGGCCAGGGCTATCGGCGCAAATCCTTTGTTGGCCAAGGTCGCTGCATACTATCATGATATCGGTAAGATTAAGAAACCCCTTTATTTCATTGAAAATCAAGCGGGCAGGGCTAACCGGCATGAAAAACTGGCGCCTTCCATGAGTGCCCTCATTCTCATTGCCCATGTGAAAGATGGGGTGGAGCTGGCCCGTCAGGCCAAGCTGGGTCGGGCGATTATTTCAATTATCGAGCAGCATCACGGGACCAGCCTGATCTCATTTTTCTATGAAAAGGCCAGGGAAAGGGCTGAGAGAAAAGGGGACAAATCCCTGCGCGTCAAAGAGGAAGATTTTCGTTACCCCGGGCCCAGACCCCAGACAAAGGAAGCGGGTCTCGTGATGTTGGCGGATGTGATCGAAGCGGCTTCCAAAACCCTGGTGGATCCCACCTCGGCGCGAATACAGGGAATGGTGCAGAAAATTATGAACAAGGTCTTTTCAGATGGGCAACTGGATGAGTGTGAGTTGACGCTCAAAGATCTTCATGCTATTGCCAAAAGCTTCAACCAGACCTTGAGTGGTATTTTCCATCATCGGGTTGAATATCCCGAGCCTGTGGCGAAAATTTCTTCCACACGTCCTCGAAACGGTGCGGGAAGCAGCAAAAACGGCTTGAACAGGAAGACTGAAAATGGAGATACAGATCAGGATGGACTGCCCGCTCCCCGGGCTGGCCGAGCAGAAAATAAGGGTGAAAGCGAAGAAAGTCTTAGAAGGCTTGGGCTGTCATGATAAAGAGTTGAGCATCCTGTTCACAGACGACGAACACATGGCGGCGCTGAATCAGCAATACCGGGACAAGGAAGGTGCTACCGATGTGCTGTCGTTTCCCATGATGGAAGACCTGGACGGGGCGGAAGCCCCCGCCCTTTTTGAACCGGTTATGCTGGGAGATGTGGTCGTTTCCGTGGACACGGCTTTGCGAGATGCGGAAGAACTGGAACAGCCCTTTGAAAAGACCGTTGACCGGTTGTTGATTCACGGCATTTTACACCTTCTGGGGTATGATCATGAGAAATCTCCAGTGGATGCCGTGCTCATGACAAAAGAGGAAGAGCGATTGATGGATTTTTTCTGGGTGTAAATGCAGGGGCCGGCCCCCGTGCCTGCCCTGATGATGTGGTGCAAACACTCAATACAGGGCAACCACGGGGGGGTGCCCCTACTATTGTGAGGTTGATAAATGGCAAGGTTGGTCGTAAATGTGGATCATGTGGCCACGATTCGTCAGGCCAGAGGCATTGACGTTCCCGATCCGGTTCTGGCAGCGGGTCTGGCTGAGCTGGCGGGTGCGGATGGGATTATCTGTCATCTCAGGGAGGACCGGCGTCACATTAATGACAGGGATCTCAGGTTGTTGCGGGAGACCGTAAAGACAAGTCTCAATATGGAAATGGCGGCTGTTGATGAAATGGTGAAAATTGCAGCGGCTGTTAAACCCGAAATGGTCACCCTGGTGCCTGAAAAGAGAGAGGAACTCACAACTGAAGGCGGGCTGGATGTCGTGGCCCGGCCGGACCATTATCGTCGTGTTGTTGAACAACTTCACGAGGCGGGAATCAAGGTCAGCTTTTTCATAGATCCCGATCCGGAACAAGTGAAGGCAGCCCATGGATGCCGGGGCGATATTATTGAGATTCACACGGGCCATTATTCAGAGGCAAGATCGGAAGATGAGGCCAAAAGACGGTTTGGGCGGGTTGTTCTCGCCGCAGAATCTGCTGCGGCTCTGGATCTGGGGATCAGCGCCGGTCACGGGCTCAACTACATCAATGTGAAAAGATTTGAATCGCTGTCCCTGGTGGAGGAGTACAGCATTGGACACAGTATCGTTGCCATGGCGGTTCTGGTGGGGTTTGAACGGGCTGTTCGAAGAATGATTGAATTGGTGAAGACCTTTTAAATAGATCGATATTTTTGAAAAACGGGGAGGTAGGGCGACATGCTGAAAGCCAGCGATATTATGACCACGGAAGTGATTACCGTCAAAAAGGAAACCCCTCTCAAGGAACTGGCAGAGATTCTGTATGAAAATCACATTAGCGGGGTCCCCGTGGTTGACGATGAAGGATTGCTGATCGGCATTATCTGTGAAAGCGATCTCATTCGAAAGGACAAGAAACTGCATATCCCTACGGTCGTGGCGCTCTTCGATGCCGTTTTTTTTCTTGAAAGTCAAAAAAACATTGAAAAAGAGATCCAGCAGATTACCGCCACCACCGTTGAAGAGTTGTTTACCCGGAAGGTTATCACCGTTGATGCAAAAACGCCCATTGATGAGATTGCTACCCTCATGACCCAGAAAAAAATTTATACGATTCCCGTTATGGATGGGGAACGTCTGGTGGGTATTATTGGCAAGGGCGATGTGATAAGGACTTTTATTTCTTGAAAGACAAGCGCGTGCGTTACCGAACCGAATCTCCTAAAGAAACCGTTGGGTTGGGGGTGACGCTTGGCCGGCTCCTTCAAGCGGGAGATCTGATTGTTCTGACGGGGGAGTTGGGTTGCGGAAAAACGTGGTTCACCAAAGGCATTGCCCTGGGTGTGGGCGTTTCTCCCCATGAGGTGGTGACCAGCCCCTCTTTTGCGTTGATGAACGAATATGAGGGTCTTTGTACGCTTTTCCATATGGATGTTTACCGGTTAGAAACCCCCGAAGATTTTTTGGATACGGGGTTGGATGAGTGCTTTGACGGCAGGGGTATTGTGGTCATGGAATGGGGCGACAAGTGGCCCGAAATCCTGCCGGAATGTCGACTGAATGTGATCTTTTCAATGCTGGGTGAGCAATCGCGAGAGTTGCTGATGACCGGGGAGGACCCCCGGGTGATTGAAATTTTAGAAGGGCTGAGAAATCAGGCGCTTGAATGAGGAAAAGGAATGGCACGAATTGTACAAAAATATGGTGGCACTTCGGTGGGCAGCATTGAAAAGATTAAGATGGTGGCTGAGCGTGTGATTGAAGCTTGCCGAGAGGGGAACCAGATGGTGGTGGTGCTTTCTGCCATGGCCGGTCAAACCGATGGTCTGATTGCAATGGCGAAAGAGATCAATCCCGATCCGGATTTACGGGAGCTGGATGTGCTCATGTCCACGGGGGAGCAGGTCAGCGTGGCCCTTTTTGCCATCGCATTGAAATCCCTTGGATATGAGGCCCGGTCACTTTTGGGGTTTCAGGCGGCGATTCACACGGATGATTTATACGGCAAAGCCAGAATACGGGATATCGAGATTGATCGAATTACGCGAAACCTGGATGCCGGTCGGATTGTAATCGTGGCCGGGTTTCAGGGGCTCAACGCCCGCGGTGACATCACCACCCTGGGACGGGGCGGGTCGGATACCACGGCGGTGGCCCTTGCGGCGGCGTTGGATGCCGATGTGTGCGAGATTTTGACCGATGTGGATGGGGTTTATACTACGGATCCCAACGTGTATCGGAAAGCGCAGAAGATGGATTTTATTTCATACGATGAAATGCTGGAGATGGCCAGCATGGGGGCGAAAGTCCTTGAAATCCGTTCGGTGGAGTTCGCCAAGAAATTTAATGTGCCGATTCACGTAAGATCCACTTTTAGCAAGGAAAGGGGTACCATGGTGATTGCTGAAATTAAGGACATGGAAAAAGTCGCGGTGTCGGGAGTGGCCTACAACAAAAACGAGGCCAGGATCACCATACGAAAAGTTCCGGATCAGCCGGGGGTGGCATCCAGACTCTTTGACCCGGTCTTCAAAGCCGGCATTGTGGTGGATATGATCGTTCAGAATACCAGTCAGGATGGATTCACGGATCTCACCTTTACGGTGCCCAAAGGGGACTTTTATAAGACCATGAAGCTTGTCAGCGATGTGGGAAAAGATGTGGGGGCGGAAACGGTCCTGGGGGATGAGGATATCGCCAAAGTTTCCATCATCGGTGTCGGCATGCGGGTTCATGCGGGCGTTGCCAAAAAGATGTTTTCGGCCCTGGCCGAAAAGAACATCAACATCATAATGATCAGTACGTCGGAAATTAAGATTTCCTGCATTATCGAGGAAAAATATACTGAACTGGCGGTACGTGTTCTTCACGACACCTTTGGCCTGAACCATGCGAAAGAGGAAATACTTTAGCGGCGCCGGGGGTTTTCTCCTTCTTTTTTTGCTGTTGCTCATAAACTTTCTGGGCGGCGCCATGAAATCGTCTTTCCCCCTGGAGCGGCGGTCTGCGGGGGAGGTGTTTGCTCAGGCCTCAGGTCAACTGTCGTCTTTTCAGCGGCTGACCCTGGGCATTCCCATTTCCGTCAATACCGACACTGCGTTAGGGTTAACGGCTATACCCGGAATCGGCCCTAAAACGGCGGCCGCCATTGTTCGCGCTCGTGAGCGGGCGGGTGGATTTACGCAGTTAAATGAGCTGTTGTCCATCCGTGGGATCAGCGCATCCCTTTATCACAAAATAAGCCCTTATCTCACACTATAAGTGCATTGAGAATGGAATGATTGTTTTAGGCATAGACACATCCTGTGATGATACATCGGCCGGCATCGTGGCTGATGGCACAAAAACCATGGCCAACGTGATCCATTCTCAGGTGGCCGTGCACCACCCCCACGGTGGGGTGGTTCCCGAACTGGCTTCCCGGGAGCATGTGAGAAATATTGTGCCCGTAGTGGATGAGGCCCTGAAACACGCGGGGATCGGTATGTCGGATCTGGACGGTGTTGCTGTTACCGTGGGACCTGGACTGGTGGGGGCGCTTCTGGTGGGGTTGTACTATGCCAAAGGCCTGGCCTATGTGCTGGATAAACCCTTGGTTTCTGTGAACCATCTGGAGGCCCATATCCTTTCCATTTTTCTGGAAGCGGAACATCCGCCCTTTCCCTTTGTGGCCCTGACGGTTTCCGGTGGGCATACGAGCCTCTATTTTGTTGAGGATTTCGGTCGCTATACCCTTCTCGGTCAGACCCTGGATGATGCTGCCGGTGAAGCGTTTGATAAGGTGGCCAAGCTTTCCGGGATGGGTTATCCGGGAGGGGTTGCCATCGAAAAAGCATCCGGGACAGGCCGCCCGGATGGTGTGGCTTTCCCACGGGCCTATATGTCCAAGACCTCTTTAGACTTCAGTTTCAGCGGGCTCAAAACCGCCGTTTCCCTGTTTCTGAAAAAGTGGCGCGAAGACCCTTTGTTAAGCGCTGAGATCAGTTTGAACGATATTGTTGCGTCTTTCCAGGAGTCCGTTGTGGATGTTCTGGTGAACAAGGCTATGACCGCCGCAAAACGCATGGGAGTGACGTCAGTGGTACTCGCAGGCGGCGTGGCATGCAATAACCATTTAAGAAAATCTCTGGTGGAAACCGCAGGTCCGGACGGTATTCGGGTATATTATCCCCGTCGGGCTTACTGCACGGACAACGGGGCCATGATTGCCCTGACAGGCTATCACCGGTTTATGCGAAATGATACTGCCCATATGGCTGTTGACGTTCGGGCCAAGTATCCGATTCAGGACCTGATGACCGAGTTTGAGAAATCTTGAAAACACATAGGTTGCTTCGATACTATTACCTCCGGTTTATTCGATTGCGGGGCGATCCCCATGAACTGGCGCTCGGCATGTCGTTCGGAATTTTTACGGGCATGATGCCCATAATGCCGTTTCAAATGGCCCTTTCCGTGGCGCTGGCGCTCGTTTTCAAGGGAAGCAAGATTACAGCGGCCCTGGGGACGTGGATCAGCAACCCCCTGAACTGGTATTTCCTATATTACTTCAGCTATAAGCTGGGCGCCTGGATTCTGAGCATGGAAGGGTATAGTGCCATATTTACAACCATCATGGACATGGTTCGATCCGAGGTGGAATCCATGGTCATTGTGGAAAAGATCCTGGAATCCGGCGGGCTCATGGCGACCGCGTTCCTCTTGGGAGGGGTGATCATGGGCGCAGCCGTCGCATTGCCTTCCTATTTTGTTTTCCTATATATTTTCAAACGCATACGACGGTGGCGGAACGTCGATTAGTACCTTATCACCTGGTTGTCCGGCACAAAAAAACAAGAAAATCTTTGCGTCTTTGCGCCTTTGCGTGAGGCCATTTAGGTTGCGGGCATAGTCCGCGTTAGGAATTGGATATTGGCATTTGCCGGATCATCTAAAGCAGGTCAGCCCTTTCGGCCCAAGAAGAGACTGGGGCAGAATTTTCTGGTGGACCCCACCATCAGCGACAAAATCATATCCCTTGCGGGATTTTCGGCGGATGACACGGTTTTGGAAATTGGACCGGGGAAAGGCGCTTTGACCCTGCCCCTGGCCAGGCGGGTGAAACACGTGGTGGCCGTTGAAATGGATGTCCAACTGGTGGAATGGCTGGGTGGCAGTCTTAAAAAGGCCGGCCTCGGCAACGTAACCCTGCTGCACGGGGATATCCTGAAGTTGGACTGGCAAATGTTGAGAAAACATTTTCAGGGCAGAATCCCCGTAATCGGGAATCTGCCTTACAATATTTCATCACCTGTTCTCGAAAAAATGTGTCAAAGTCCCCAATGGATGGGCCAGGCCGTCCTCATGTTTCAAAAGGAAGTCGCCCAACGGTTGACCGCTACCCCTGGAACCAAGGCATACGGGGCTTTGACCCTTCTGGTGCAATACCATGCCAGAGTTTTGTCACTTCTCAAAGTGTTAAAGGGATCTTTTTTTCCCGTGCCCAAAGTGGATTCCATGGTGGTCTCTGTTGATTTTGAAAAACCCTGGCCCCAGAGAGCGGTTCATGAGGCGTTTTTCAAGAAAGTGGTTAAGGGGGCGTTTGCCCACCGAAGAAAGACGATTTTGAATTCCCTGAAAGGCGCCATGCCGGATCAGACCCGTGAATCCCTTTTGACCGCCTTGGCGGCATGTGACATCGCCTCCGGAAAACGGGCGGAAGCGCTGGAAATGGGGGATTTTCTGCGGTTGTCGTCCGCTCTCTCGATTGACAACGCGACTGCCAATAATTACAGTCCTGACGCATGAAAATTTAAAGTCAATCAGGATAGGAGGTTATCAAAAAAGGAGTTGCAAGATGACAAAAATTTTTATCCCAAAGCAAAAAAAACAGTCCCGAACTTTTGACAAATTCATTGCCCCTCTGTTAAGATTGCTACTGTTTGTACCAGAATTATTATCATGAGGAGACCGTCCCTTAAAAATGAGTTTTGAGGAACAGTTAAAAGCCCTGGTATATTTTTATCCGTTTCGTTTCTGAAAAGGATCTGGTTAAGGAAGGATATGGTGACTATGCGGTGCTTTTTGAAAATTGAGATTTATAGATTCAGAGATGTGATCAGAAAGGTGTGATCCGATGGTTTTTTCAGCGTGCGAGCATGGGTGTCGATCCAGATGGCGCTTGATTTTTCGGCGAGAGGGGCCGTTCCCATGATATAATCAATGCGCCAGCCCATGTTTCGTTTTAAGCCATTGGGAATTCTGTAGTCCCAGAAGGTGTAATGATTGGCATCCGGCGTATGTTTTCGAAAGAGATCCACCAGCCCCCATTGGAAGAACTTTTCCATCAACGCCTGTTCCTCAGGGTGAAACCCCACGCCTCCCCTGAACCCATCAGGATCATAGACATCCCGGTCTTCCAGGGCCACGTTGAAATCCCCCGCCACCAGCAGGGGGGCATTGGCATCGTAACGGTTGGCGATATGATCATAAAGCGTTTGAAGCCACTTCAGTTTATACTGGAATTTGTCCGAATCCACCTGGAATCCCTGGGGAACATAGACGTTGACGATCGAGATGCCGTCTATGGTGCCGCTAATGAACCGCGCCTGTTCATCACCACCTTCAAAAAGGTCCAGCTTAAGGTCTTGTAGCGGTGATTTGCTGAGAATGGCGACGCCGTTGTAGGACTTCTGCCCCCTGAAGGCTGCATGGTATCCGCACGCCCCAAAGGGTTCCGATGGAAAGTCCTGATCCTGTACTTTGGTTTCCTGAAGGCATAAAATGTCCGGGCTCTCTCGTTTCAGCCAATCCAGTAGAATGGGGAGTCTGGCGCGTATGGAGTTGGTGTTGAACGTGGCAAACTTCATGTCGTTTGGGTCTCTTTGAGGAAATCTTTCAAAATAAAGGCAACCTTGCTAAATGGGTTTCTCCGCAGATTTAATTATTCTATACTGAGGCGGCGGAGCCGCAGTTTTAAGTTTTAGGTTTTCCAGCCAATGCGCTTCTTATTTTTTATGATAGAAAACCGGATGATAAGATACTATACCATGTGGGGGTGATGTTGGCAATGGCCGCCACCCCCTTTGTACAAAGTGGTTCGCATAAGGTGTTTCATGAGACAGTTTTGATTCAAGTGCTAACATGAGACAACTCCGCCGTCTGGTAAGTATGATATCAACTCGTTACGATGTTTCTTTCTTTTTGTGAGACGGTCTTGTACCATAATGGTTTGTTTGGCGGCTTCATTCTTTCTGAGATCTTTTTTTGGCGTGTGGTCTAAACCTCTGAAGATAAACATCTTTTGGTCTTTCTTGAATCATTTATGGCACTTTGGCATGAAACGTGCTTTTCAACAACAAACTTTGGATTTTTTCATATGAAGCATCAATGATGGTCTCGTGAAAAGTCACGAATTTTATATGAAAATGAACATCGAACATCAAATAGTGAAAGGAGGTGTTACAATGGGAGACTGGAAATGCAAGGAATGCGGTTACAATGTAAAGTCGGATGTGCCGCCGGAAAAATGTCCGTCTTGTGATAAAAAGTGTGAATTTGTTGATACCACATGCTACATTCCCGACTGCGGAAATACCGGTAAAGATCCAAGGCTTTTGACGAAAAACAAAGGAGGATTGCATGTCCAAGAGAAAGTACCGGGTGAGAGCCGAATGCCCTAATTGTGCTTGCGGTGATGTGAGCTTTCTGGGTCCTGAGAAATTGCGGGAAAAGTTTATCGGAGACGAGAAAGAGATTGATATCTTATGCCCCCTGTGTGGAACCAAACATAAGGGTGAAGTTGTTGTGGAAGAAGAATAAGCGGGGAGGTTTTTGATGGGAAAAGCACTGGTTGTGTATGCCGGAAGATCCGGTGAAACGGAAAGAATTGCAGGTTTGATTGCGGAAGGGATTCGCATTCAAGGTTCTGAGGCATCGGTCGTTAATGTCACGGAAGTGAAAAAGGTCGATGACCTGGCAGGTTTTGACGCTTATGTTTTCGGGTCAGCCACTTATCACGGTGAAATGATGCAGGGCATGAAAACCATGCTCTTCCTGGCGGAAAAAACAGATCTCGAGGGTAAGGTTGGGGGGGCTTTTGGTGCTTTCGGATGGAGCGGTGAAGCGCCTGGGAGAATTTTTGACACCATGAAGAATATCCTGAAAACGGATATGGTCAATGGCCCCTTAATGCTCAAGTCCGCCTTGCTGGGAGGCGGGATTGAAATGGCTCAGGGTTATGGTAAGGACATTGCCAAGAAACTCTAATGGAATAGATTTTAGGAGATGAATTTATGGAAAAGTATGTCTGTTCGGTATGTGGGTATGTTTACGATCCTGAAGAAGGGGATCCGGATAACGGCGTAGATGCAGGCACCGCATTTTCGGATATTCCTGATGATTGGACCTGCCCGGTTTGCGGCGCGGAGAAAGATCAGTTCGAGCTGGAATAGGGGGTTCGAAAAAAGGCCGCATCATGAACAGGGAAAGCATTCCGACCATTTCGATAGCTTGGCGGGTGCGCTCCCTGAAGGGGAGATCAAATCGCGTTTGAATTCGCTTTTCAACTAAGGCGGGCTGTGCCCGCAACCCAAATGGTCTCATGCAAAGGTTTTCTTGTTTTTTGTGACAGAAAACCAGGCGGTAAGGGCCTAAACCCTTTTTTGAAAATGGGAGAAGCATATGTCTTTTACATCATTTGAGGAAATTGTTCGCTTTGCCATGGACAAAGAGAAGGAAGCCGTTGATTTTTATTTGGGCCTGGCGAAAAATACTGCTTTTTCAGGCGCCAGAGAAACCTTGGAGGGCTTTGCCGGGGAAGAGCAGAAGCACTATGATATGCTTGAAAATTTAGGGAAAGCCGGGACGGCATTGGCGGATTATAAA
>JAFCZI010000054.1 GCA_019314425.1 Deltaproteobacteria bacterium
AAGTCCCATCTACTGCGTTGCAGTGATTTTTCAGAATCTCAACATACGACATGTATGCCTACGATCCTGAAAAACCACTACGCCTTGTATATGGAACCTTTTACAACGCCATCTACAGATGGATTTGTGACTTTTTACGAGACAACTGAATCTTCAGCGTCTTGATAGAAACAGGAGATATGAACATATGCCAACCCGAAACCTGCTACATGCCCATGAAAATCCTCCCGTTTTTTCCAAACACACCATTGTTGTACTACTCGTGGACGACCAGGAGATTGTGGCCGAAGCCGTTCGGCGGATGTTGTCGGGAGAGCCGGATATCCAATTGGAATACTGCCAGGATCCCACAAAGGCCCTTGATCTGGCCAGGCAAATCCATCCCACCCTCATTCTGCAGGATTTGATCATGCCCGAGATCGACGGTTTGACCCTGGTTCGGTTTTTCAGGGCCTCCGAGGACACGCGACAGATTCCGTTGATCGTGCTTTCCACCAAAGAAGATCCCGCCACAAAAGCTGAAGCCTTTGCCCGGGGCGCCGACGATTACCTGGTGAAATTACCCGACAGGGTAGAGCTCATTGCCCGGATTCGCTACCACTCAAAAGCCTATATCACGCTTCTTGAGCGCAACGAAGCCTATGACGCCCTCCTGGCCAGTCAGGCGGCCCTTAACAGCGAGCTTATGCAGGCGGCGGCCTATGTTCGCGCCCTTATGCCCGCCCGGCTGATGGGCGATATCCGCACGGATTGGGAATTTATTCCCTCCACATCCCTGGGGGGAGATTCCTTCGGCTATCACTGGATTGACCCGGATCATTTTGCCATGTATCTGCTGGATGTATGCGGACATGGCATCGGGGCGGCCATTTTGTCCATATCCGTCATTAATGACTTGCGGTCCGAGTCCCTGAACCAGGTGGATTTCAGGAATCCGGGCCAGGTTTTGGCTGAACTCAATCAGGTTTTTAAAATGGAAAATCATAACGATATGTATTTCACCATCTGGTACGGAGTGTATCATAAACAAAAATGTGAGATTACTTATGCCGGCGGCGGCCACCCGCCGGCCATTGCCATCACCGGTGATTCGCCCGAAACGGCCAAACTGGTCAAACTGCCGGGACAAGGATTCATCATCGG
Organism: Deltaproteobacteria bacterium; assembly: GCA_019314425.1. Lineage (GTDB taxonomy): Bacteria > Desulfobacterota > DSM-4660 > Desulfatiglandales > Desulfatiglandaceae > NaphS2. The sequence goes on from JAFCZI010000054.1 coordinate 1,144, forward strand.
TGCCATGCCGGACAAAGAATATCCCGTTTCTTCATTTTCTCTAAAGCCTTTTACGCGGCTTTTTATCTACAGCGATGGGATTTACGAGGTCGATGGTTGTGGCGACAGGGTTTGCATGGTAGAGGATTTTGTTCAGGTGGTGAGCGATCTTTACAGGGAAAACAATGCCCACGTGAAGGGTATTATCGATGCCATGAAATTACGGCAGGGGAAGGACATTTTTAATGACGATGTCTCCCTGCTGGAGCTTGAGTTTGCACCGTCCGGTGATTCTCTAAATTCGTATTAAAGCCTTACCGTTTCAAAAGACGGCTATCAAATTTCGGGAGACAGGGATGTTCGTCAGATTATAAATTTCGTTTTGATTTTTTTCATTTGATATAGTGCCCTCATACCACGAAAAGCCCGCATAGATGCTCCAGGAGCGCTTCACCACGTTATTGCCAGGGGAATAGGTCGTCGAAAAGTGTTTGATGATAATGACGACTGAGACTTTTTCGTGGAGCAGTTGGGAAAGTAGTTTCCGACACAGAAACACAATGTTTTGCGTGGGCGCTGATACCCAGAGTGAATTCCAATGACTCATTTATTTCCAGTCCCTAAGATGAGATTTTTGTAAATATTCGGCCAGCACCCCATGGACCATAATCACCAGCGGGCCGTATTTGTGGCCTCGTTCAATGCGGTGCTGCGGTATCTGGGACGAATTGAGGGGTCCATTCATTTGTCCGGTCCCATGGGTCAACCCCCTGGGCTATAGGCGCCAATATGCTGGTTTTCTCGGATGGTCATATTGTGGGAAGCATCGGTGGCGGCGCCATGGAAAACCAGGTGATTGAAGAAGCCAGGTCAGCGCTGAAAAATGGCATACCCAAATCCATTGGCCGCGACGACAAGCTTGTTTGAGCTTGAAGTGGATGCCCTCGAAATCCTTTCCACAATCTCTTATTTCCTTGACCGAGCAAATGGAGTGCTCTATATTTCCGGCTAAAGTGGCAGAGCCGCAGTTTTAAGTTTTAGGTTTTAGGTTTTTCAGTCAATGAACTTCTTGTTTTTTGTGACAGAAAACCAGGTGATAAGGTACTGGATGCAGCTAAATATTTCGATAATCTCAATTTTAACGATGAATCTTTGTTGAAAAGCCAAAACGTATCAGTTTAATCGAAAATTTCCCTTATGAAACGATATGTTGTTATTCTGATCGCCGTCGCCCTTCTGACAACCGTGGCCTATCATTTGTTTAAATCGGACTGGGTAACCTTTAGAAGGGGAGAAGGCTATTTCGCGAAAAAGGAGTATTCGCAGGCCATCCCCTGTTACGCGCGTCTGTTCAAAAGCGGGTTTGAGGCGCCAACGCTTCTGAGTCATTTGGGAACGTCATACCTTGCCACGGGTGATTTTGGGAAGGCGATGACGATCTTTCAGCGTATTCTTAACCGCAGCCCGGACAAATTATCAGCCCTCAAGGAACTGGCCGATATCTACATAATTTTTGGTCGATTCAAAGAGGCCATCACCCTCTATCAGGCTTTCCTTCAAGAACAACCCGACAACACGTCTGTTCGTATCCTTTTGGCAAGGGCTTTGACCTGGTCCGATCATTTTGATGAGGCCATTCAAGAATATAAAAAAGCTTTGGGGGAAGAAAAATGAAAAAAATCAACATCAAACGTCTTCTGTCCGCAGGAATTTTGGTGGGGTTTCTCTTTGGCACATCCTCTGCCCATTCAGAGGAAACCACCCAAAACCTTATCATTCCGCCATCGATTCAAAAAACAACCCCTTCAAAACCAAACAGGGTGAAGCCTGGAGAGGAGATCCCGAACTGGGTGGCCCGCTGGGAACTGGCAAGGGTTCTGAGCTATGCCAAACGATATGATGAGTCCATAATCGAATATGGAAAGGTTCTGAAAGAGAAGCCCGGTCTTGTGGAAGCAAAGGTGGAAATGGCCAAGGTCCTCTTCTGGAAGGGGGATCAAAAAGCGGCTGTCCGGATCCTGGAACAGATTCCAACCAAAGATATGGCCGGGGACACCCAGGTCCTGATGGCGGATCTCCTTGTGGCACAGAAAAATTACGCAAAGGCAGAACCGCTGTACAAAGCCTATCTGGCCGCCCACCCGGAGGATCAGGCCACCCGGCTGAAGCTTGCTGAGATGCTGAGCTGGCAAAAGAAATACGATGCGTCTCTTGCTGAATACAGGAAGATCCTGAAGGCGCGCCCCGATGATGTTCAGGTTCGGAGACGGTATGCCTTTGTGCTCATCTGGGCGGGCAAGCATTCAGAGGCAGCTTCAGAGCTGAAAAAGACCCTTAATTAAGGAACCGGGAATGGTTTATTTTGTCCTCATATGCCTCTGCCTGATGTTTCCTTCAAACGCATCCGCGCTTCAGGCCCAAAATCCCTCTGAAACGGTTATCCCGGAGAAACATTGGATCACGGACTTTGAGGCCCGTCTGGCCCTTGCAAGAATCCTCGCTTATGATGACCATACCCTGAATGAATCACTCAAAGAATACCGGATTATTCTCAAACAGAAACCGGACAATCGCGTGGTACGCCTGGAGATGGCGCGTGTTCTCATACGAAAGGGGGATGCAACGGAGGCCCTGTCCATTCTCAAAAGTATTCAAATGATGCGTCCACATGATCCTGAAACCCTGGTCGCACTCGCTGATCTGGAGGCAAGCCTTGGACATGCGGCAAGGAGTCGCGATCTTTATATGGATGCCATTCGCGTGAGTGATCAGCCTGAAATAATGAAACTGAAATTTGCAGAACGGATGAATCTGTGGGGGGATTTTTATCAGGCTGAGGCGATTTACAGAGCGTATCTCAAGACCCACCCCGATAAAAGGGCGGTGGCCTTACCCTTAGCCGCCGTGCTGAGAAGCTCGGAGCGTTATGGCGAAGCGGAGGGGATCTACAAACTATTGTTAGCTGAATCTCCTGATTCCAGGGAGGTCCTCATGGGGCTTGCCCGGCTGAAATTTTTGGAGAAGGATTTTGGCGCCGCCGGAAAATTTGTCGACCGAGTTCTTAAGCTTGACCCCGATGCCCCTGATGGGCTTTTATTGAAGGCGGATCTTCTGTTCCTGCAGAAACGATATGACGAGGCGTTGAGTCTCTATTCAACATTATCAAAAATGAGTTGCTGCCAGGTCAAGGGCCTCATCGGTATGGGAAAGGCGTGCCTGGAGCAGGGGGAAAAGGACCTCGCCCAGACATATTTTGATAAGGCGTTTGAGATCGATCCTGAAAACATGGCGGCCCGATTTTATGCGGCAGGAACCCAGAAGGCCACGTCAGAGGACTTTGTGAACGCCCTCTTAGAGGAGAAGCCCCTGTCCCCGATGATTTTGGATGAATGGGCGAAACTGTATGCCACACACGGATTCAACAAGATTGCCATAAAATGCTACGAGGCCTCTCTCAAAATGGACCCGGCCTATTTTCCATCACAGATCGGTATTGCCGAAATCCTGGCGATTGACCATCAGTATGAGCCTGCCATAAAACGTTTTGAAACCCTTGCGCAAGCATTTCCCGACAACCGGAAGATCCTCATCGAGTGGGCCAGAGCGCTCGGATGGGGCAGGCGGTATGATGAATCCATTGCCTTATACGACAAAATCTACGGGATCGCGCCCTCGGACCCGGTCCCTCAAATGGAAAAGGCCCGCACGGCCGTATGGGCCAAGGAAATGGATGTGGCTTCAGCGGCCTACGAAGGCCTCTTGACGCCCCCGGTTGATAGGGCGCTTGCCCGTTCACTGAGGCCGGTTGCTGAAGCCTCTAAAAATCCCGGCTTAATTGCCGCCGTCGATAAGTTGGCAGACGGGGCGGAGGAAGGTTCCATCTTTCAGGGCGTTGAGGCATTCCGTGAAGCGTTTGAAAAGCTCAGGCCCACCCTCACTTCGGATACAAACAAGCAGATTGACGCCATACTGATTCGATGGTACCCCTCATTTGCCATTCAAAAGACGGCATACCTGGAAAATAATGGAAAACGTCTCGTTTGGGACAAACGATTTACCCGGGCCATGGATGCCTATGAAGATCTTCTCGATTTCACGCCTGGAAACGAGGAGGCGATCTTTGACTATGCCCAGATTGAATGCGCGTTAGGCCTGTGTGACCGTGAGACGGAAACATACCGGAAACTTCTAAATATGGACAAACACCACAACTTGGCGGGCAAGGCCTTGGAACGAGCGAAGATCCGCCGAAACCCTTCCCTTAAGTCAGGGCAGATTTACTGGGCCGAACGGGGGAGGCATGGCCTGACGGAGATCGATCGATACCGAACCGATCTGGGGGTGGATGTGCCCATCGGCTGCCGGTTTCATCTCAAGCTGACCGGTCACCACTGGATCGAGAACCCGAGCTTTACGGACGAGTCATACGGGGCAAATGGTTTCACGCTCGGCGGCAGCGGCACATTGAACGACTATATCCGGGGGGAGGCCGGCTGGACCCGGAAAATATATCAAGACCATGAATTCGAAAACACGGATACCGGCTACGCCCACCTCTGGTTTAATCTGAGGGATTATGTCGAGATCGGTCTGGGCTATGACCGGACGGACGAACTTTACAACTATTTCGGGATCAGGCAGAGGATACAGGCAAGCTCATGGTGGATGTCAATAGATTCCGATATTACCCGCAGGCTGGAAGTCACGGGCCAGGCAAAATACCTGCGCTATAATGATGACAATGACGCCCAGTGCTATCTGCTGGGGGCTGGGTATTCTTTTACCGATCATCCCAGGATATTTAAGGTTTCGCTGGCCGGTGAATACCGTAATACCCAGAACCACGATGTATACCAGTATGAAGACGGTCAACTGGTTAACATCATTCACCCTTACTGGACTCCCCAGGACTATTACGCAGGCGGGGTCACGGCTGAATGGTATCATGATCTGTCAACGCTGCTGTTCTGCGGCAGTCAACGCCACTTTTACGACCTGGCCTTGACATTGGGCACGGATACGGAAAGCAACCCCTCTGTGGAACTCCGGGGCGAATGGCATTATGAATTTTTCAATCACTGGACACTCAACATCACGGGCCTGATCCATCGCTCCCAACTATGGGATGCGGAAGGTATGTGGGCCGACATCAGGTACCAATTTTAATGCTATGAAAAACGAGACTCCCTACAAAACCGGTCGATCCATCCTCCTGCTGCTTCCGATTCTGGTAATCATCCTTGCCGTTCTTTACCTCCTGGTGAGGACCACTCTTTTTTTGATGCTGGATTATCACTGGTATGAAAAGATCGTTGCCTTCTTCCTGCTATTTGCTGAAACATTTATTATCATCCACGGGATCGGCTATTTTATCGAAATCTATCACGTTATAATCCATGGAAAAGGCCTGTTTCAACCAGATGATTCCCCTCCGCCCCTTGAATCATATCCACCGGTGGCCATCATTGTTTCTTCATTTAATGAACCCTTAGGGGTTGTGGAGGATACCCTGGTCGCCTTTTACAACCTGACCTACCCCAATAAAACGATCTACTTTTTGGACGACACCCGTTATGACCTGCCGGGCCAGGACCCTGCGGAGCGGAAACGCTACAGACAGTCTATTGACGAGATGTGTCAACGGATCGGGGTTCATCTTTTCCGGCGTCAATGGCGCGGCGCCAAGGCGGGGATGATTAATGATTTTCTCGATTATACCGAGGGGAAAGAAAAGGCGGGGTTTGAATACCACAATTACTCCGGTACGGAAAATCGGGAAAAAGAAAAATATATTGTGGTATTCGACGCCGACCAGAACCCTTTACCCGCATTTGTAGAGCCTTTGATTGCAAGAATGGAAGCCGAACCGAAGCTGGCCTTTATTCAGACGCCCCAGTATTACACCAATTTTGATTCCAACCGTATTGCGCGGGCCTCGGGACTTCAGCAGGCGGTCTTTTACGAATATATATGCGAGGGAAAGAGCCTGACCGATGCCATGTTCTGCTGTGGAACCAATGTCATTTTCAGGCGTGAGGCCTTAATGGATGTCGGGGGATTTGATGAAGCCTCGGTGACCGAAGATTTCGCGACCTCCTTGAAATTTCACCTCAAGGGATGGCGGTCTGCCTATCTCAGCAAGGTGCTGGCCTTTGGAATGGGTCCGGAGGATCTGGGCGGATATTTCAAGCAGCAATTCAGATGGGCGCTGGGCACGGTGGGGTTGTTCAGACAGATCCTCGGGTTTTTCCTGCGCCATCCCAGGCAACTGGTCTTTGTGAAGTGGTGGGAGTATTTTCTGTCAAGCACCCATTATTTCATTGGTCTGGTCTTCCTGATACTGGCCCTCTGCCCCCTGTTATACATGTTTTTCAACGTACCGAGCTATTTTGCCAGGCCGGAGATCTATGCCCTTTTTTTCGTTCCCTATTTTGTCTTTACCCTTACCCTCTTTTTCTGGACGCTGAAGCAGCGCAAATATGGTTTCAAAGACCTTATCCTGGGTCAACTCCTGATGTCCATTACCTTTCCGGTTTACATCAAGGCATCCATATTGGGGTTGATGGGGGTCAAAGGCACATTTGGCATTACACCAAAGGGCGGGGCCATGCAATTGCCGCTCAAGGCCTTGTGGCCCCAGCTTTCCCTGGCCGTCTTAAATTTTTCAGCGGTCGTCTGGGGGGTCAACAGACTGGTCTATGAGCGGGAACCGATGGTCGCTTTGATGGTCAATATGTGTTGGTGCTTCTACCATTTTCTGGTATTATCCTTTGTCCTTTATTTTAATAAACCTGAAGAAAGCGGATACCATGACACTTAAGAATTACTGGCTCTTACCCTGTCTCTCTATCATTCTCCTTTTCCCTTCACTGCTACGGGCCGGATCGCCCCATCGCGTTTCAACGCCCCTGTTTTTTGGCGTAGCCCTGGATGGGTATCCCATTAGCAAAGAGCGCTTAAAAAGTATAGAAGAATCCCTCGGGGTCTCTCCCGGGATGGTATCTTTTTTTCTTCAGTGGCCCGCCATTCAAAATCAGGGATACGGCTGTTTTCCCGGGGAAAGTCTCGATGCCATCCGGCATGCGGGCGCCATACCCTGTCTGACCTGGGAGCCCATGTATTATGATGAAGGTTGCCAGGTCCAGGTAACATATCAGGACATTCTCGACGGGGTGTGGGACCCCTATCTGATGGGGTTTGCGAAACAATCCGCATTATGGAAAAAGCCGTTTATGATACGATTCGCCCACGAGATGAACATCGCGCGATATCATTGGGGAACGAAAAAGAAAGGGTATGGCCCTGAAAGTCCCCGCATCTACAGGCGTATGTTCAGATATGTGGTAACGATTTTTCAAAAGGCTGGCGCGCAGAATGTGTTATGGGCCTTCTGTCCCAACTCGGAATCGGCGCCCAACGCCTCCTGGAACCGTATTGAGGACTATTATCCCGACGACAAGTACGTTGATGTTCTGGGCATTGACGGGTATAACTGGGGGACAACCCAGACAAAGGCGAAAAACGGATGGGACAGCGAGTGGAAAGAGTTCGCCGCCATATTTCGTCCCGCCTGGGAAAAGCTGCGGAAGCTGGCGCCGGACAAACCCATTTTTGTGTTTGAGACAGCGAGTGTCAACCAGGGCGGGGACAAGGGGCTGTGGATCAAAAACGCATTCGAGACGGCCAAGGCATGGAAGCTGAACGGGCTGGTATGGTTTCAGGTGAAGAAAGAAAATGACTGGCGCATCAACAGCGAGGGAAAGACCTCATGCGGTGATATTCCGGAAACGGCCGCCTCTTTACCGCATCAATGGATTGAAGGTTTAAGAAAATGACCCGGGAAGAACTGCTTAACCATATTCAAGAGGGCATGAAGAAAGAAGAAAGCGCCATCACCATCTATGCGCGGCATCTGTCCGCCATCGTTTCAAGAAGTGGCCTTCCAGCGTCGGATATCGCCGAGATGAAAAGGGTTCTGGGTACGCTCATCCAGGAAAACGAGAGACATAAACGAATTCTGAGCGGTTTGCTGAGACAGGTTCAGGGAGAATCCATCGATGTTTACTAAAGACGATTTCCTTGATTATTTCGATCAACTCCAGAAGATTGAAATAGAAATGCACGAAATTTACCAGCATCTTTCCAATGAAATAGAGCATCCGGAATACAAAAAGCTATTCAATCAACTGGCAAAAGAAGAAAAGAAACACGAGTCCATGGTGCAATCGTTAAAGGACTTATTTGTGAGATAACCAACGAAGATGGCGTCGTAAAAAGTCCCATCTACTGCGTTGCAGTGATTTTTTGAGAATCTCAACATACTACATGTATGCCTACGATCCTGAAAAACCACTACGCCTTGTATGACGTTATACTCTTCAGTGTGAAACGTATATATTCGTCCTCACCCCACGAAAAAACCCGCAAAGGGAAACCCTTATGAATGAAGTATTCCGTAGTACCGGAATCTGCAAAGACAAGCATTTCCACGAGCTGAAATATAAAAAGCCTTTCAATTTCAAACAGGTGTTGTCTTTTCTGAAACGAAGGGCCATGGCAGGGGTGGAGGCGGTTACGGAGACCCGCTACAGCCGGACGTTTCGAATGAAGAATGCCACGGGTTTTTTTACCATTACGGACAAACCGGATCAATCGGCTCTGGAATTGAGGATCGGTTGTGACGACATCCGATGCCACACGGAAATTCACAACAGGGTTCGCAAGGTGTTTGACCTTGATACCGATTTTTCGCTGATTAACGAGAGATGCGCCAAAGATGAGTACCTCTCAAAAGGCATGGTGGCGGGTCATGTGCCTCGACTGCCCGCCGCCTTTGATCCGTTCGAATTTGTTGTGAGGGCCATCCTGGGTCAGCAGATATCCGTCCAGGCGGCAACAACGCTGGCTTCGCGGGTTGCGGCAAAAGCGGATTTAAAAAGCGATGGGGGGTATCTTTCCGGGCTGAATTACTTTTTCCCCAATCCATCCGAATTGCTGGATCTTGAGCTCGATGGCCTCGGGATTCCCCGAACCAAGCAGGCAACGCTTAAAACCGTTGCACAGGCGATTCTGGACCAGCGTGTAAAACTTACGGCCGATCAGCCTTTTGAAACGTTCAGTAAGGATTTTTCGGCCTTGAAAGGGATCGGAGAGTGGACGGTCCACTATGTGGCCATGAGAGGCCTGAGGATGGTCGACAGTTTTCCCACCGGTGATCTGGGGGTGATCAAAGCGCTGACAAAGAAGGGCAGGGCGCCCTCGAAAAAAGAGATAACGGAGATGGCCGAACAGTGGCGTCCCTACCGGGCCTATGCCGCTTTATGTCTTTGGAATGATCAAGGAACCGGTTGATATGCCTGATGTATACAAGAAACCTTCTCCCGAGATGGGATGATCCGAAAACTAACCGCCCCTATATATTGTGCCAGGCAGAACATCAATCGGGTTCGGTGTCCCCGATCACATTTCTCGATATTGAAAGCCATATCGCTTGTTTTTGAGATGTACGACGATTTCAGATATTCTCAATATATCAGGAATTTGAAGACATCGCATTTTATAATCTTTCTGTATATCATAACAATTTACATGAT
>JAFCZI010000287.1 GCA_019314425.1 Deltaproteobacteria bacterium
TCTAAATGGAAATCCCGACTCAAAAAAGGAACTCAAACAAATTATTCATCCCTCAACTAACGTCCAATATGAAAAAGGAATCTAAGGAGTCATTATGGGTTCCAATAGGAACCGGGGCGAAGACCACTAATGCAGTGGACATCGAAAAAAAGCATACGCATTTTGCTGATCCTCATCCTGCTGGGAGGGCTGGGCGCGGGCTATGGCGTCTATCACCAGTATTCTCGATTCAACCGGATGGTTCTGGAACGATTCGAGGGCAGATTATGGGAGCTTCCCGCCCGCGTTTACGCCCGGCCCATGGAGTTTTATCCAGGGTTACGGCTGAGCCCAAGGATTTTTGAGCAGGCCTTGGCGCTTATGCATTACCAGAAAGTTGAGGATTTAGCCGACCTGGACAGTCCCGGTAAATATTTCCGCAAGGAAAGCGTGTTCACCCTATTCCGACGTTTCTTTGAATTTGAAGATGAAAACCAGCCTTCCGGAAAAATTCATGTGAAAATCCATAAAAACAGGGTTAAATCGCTTCATGTTGTGGATTCGAGAATTCATTCGGAAATACTGCGTCTTGCCCCTGCCCTGATCGGCTCTTTCTATCCGCGAAACAATGAGGACAGGGTGCTGTTGACCTTGAAGACAGCCCCCCCACTTTTACCCAAATGCCTCGTCTCCGTGGAGGACCGAACCTTTTACACCCATCATGGCGTTGAACCCCTGGCAATCTTGAGGGCTCTGGTGGTCAACATTCGAAAAGGTTACGCAGCTCAGGGCGCGAGTACCCTCAGCCAACAACTGGCAAAGAATTTTTTCCTGACCCGTGAAAAATCCTTTAAGCGCAAGCTGGATGAGATGTTTGTGGCCGTTGCCATGGAAATGAATTTTAATAAAGATGAGATTCTGGAAACCTATCTCAATGAAGTGTATCTGGGCCAGGATGGGAACCGGGCCATTCACGGATTCGGCCTGGCAAGCTCCTTTTACTTCGGTAAAGACCTGAGGGACCTGAAAGCCCACGAAATTGCCCTTTTGGTGGGAATGCTCAAAGGGCCTTCACGCTATAATCCCCGACAATATCCTGAAAAAGCGCTTAAACGCCGAAATACCGTGTTAACCCTCTTGCGTGACCAAGGTATTCTTTCACCGGATATGACGGAACAGGCCATGGCCGCGCCCCTGGGCGTAATTAACAAAGCATCAAAAGGAAATAGCCCGTTTCCGGCATACCTGGATTTGGTGAAACGCCAACTGCTTAAAGAATATCCCGAATCTGATCTTCGCTCGGCGGGCTTGAGCATTTTTACCACCCTGGATATTCAGACTCAATTGGCGGCTGAACAGGCCGTTGTATCCGAATTAAAAGCCATTGAAGTCGGGCGCCGGCTTTCACCGGGAAAGCTTGAGGCAGGCGTGGTGGTTACAGCTACCGGCAGTAACGAAGTGTTGGCCCTTGTGGGGGGAAGAAATGCCCGGGCGAAAAATTTTAATCACAGTTTGAACGCAAAAAGGCCCATCGGTTCCCTGATCAAACCCGCCGTGTTTCTGACGGCTCTAAGCGACCCCAAACGTTACACCCTTGTGACACCCATTGAAGACCGGCCGGTCAGCGTGCCGCAACCCAGCGGCAGACCCTGGATCCCCAGGAATTATGACCGGATCTATCACGGACCCATCCCCCTGTACCTGGCCCTGGTCCATTCCTATAATGCTTCCACGGTGCGGCTCGGGCTGGATCTCGGACTTCCCGCCGTACTCGAAACCCTTGGAAAAATGGGTTTTCAAAAGAAAATCCCCATGTATCCCGCTTCACTTTTGGGAACCATGGAAATGTCCCCTCTTGAAGTAGCTCAGATCTATCAGACCCTTGCCTCCGGCGGCTTTTATTCCCCCATCCGAACCATCCGTTCCATTCATAAAACGAATGGTTCAATTCTCCAGCGGTATCCGCTCCATATAAAACAAAATTTCGACGCCGGCCCAGTCTATTTGCTCAACAGGATTTTGCAGACCGTTGTAACGGAAGGTACAGCGGCATCCCTTAAACACATGATCCCCCGGTCATGGGGAATAGCCGGCAAAACCGGCACCACAAACGACTTGAAAGACAGCTGGTTTGCCGGGTTTACCGGGAATCAACTGGCCGTGGCCTGGGTGGGTCGGGACGACAATAAGCCCTGCGGACTGACCGGCGCAACAGGCGCCATGCGGGTTTGGGGTCGCTTCATGAGCGAAATTCCCAATACACCCCTGATTTTGGTTCCACCGGATGACGTGGAAATCGTGGTGATTAATGAAAAAACAGGTTTGCCCGCACATAAAGGGAGCCGGAATGCCATGGCCTTCCCATTTATCAAGGGAGCCGCACCCGAAAAAGGAGTGCACGTTTCCGGGGAAGCGGGAAAAAGAGATCATGGGGTAAAAACAGAAGACGAAAACTCCGGATCGCAGTTTATTGATTGGCTGAAGGATTTGTTTAAATGAAAAAAAGCAAAATACATTCGACACTGCTTCTCATGGTAACGGCAGGATTTTTTATGACTTCATGTTCAACCTATCACGGGGCTGTCCACCCAAAAAAAGTTGAGTCATCTAAAGAACTTCGGGCAAAAGAACTGCCCGGGCTGGGCTCTCGATCTTTGCCACAACCGTTGTCATACCGTTCTCATGGGACCGTCCTGAAATTAACGGCCAAAGCACGGCGACAGATTAAAGCAGGTGAACCGGAGCATGCTTTTTCCACCCTGGAACGTGCCATAAAGATCGATCCTTCAGACCCGGTTCCCTGGAATATGCTGGCCGGAATCCAGTTGAAACGGGGGAACGTGGATCAAGCTGAACAACTGGCAAAAAAATCGAATCTCCTTGTCAAAAACGACAAAACCCTTCGTACCCAAAACTGGCTCATTATTGCAGAAGCACTTGAGAAAAAGGGGCATACCCAGGAAGCTGCGGCGGCAAAGCGCCGCGCGAGGAAATAATATTTTAATCCGAGATTTCTCACTGTTTCAGCGGTTTCTCAAGGCGGGTATGACGTTATGAACAGGTTGTAATGATGTCAACATCGTCCCTTCAGAACTCAAATATGGGAATACCCCAACCGGTGGTTAAAACCACCGGCTATACGATCTTTCCCCTTCGGGGATGCTTTCTCTACCTTGTCTTATTAATATGTATGCTTTGAAACACCCTTGTAATATTAAACAAAGGCGCAAAAACGAAAATGTTTTTTTATTTTTCGTGACGGAAAAGCAGGTGATAAGGGCCTAAATCATAAAAACCTTAAAATCATTTTTGTCCGGAACCGTTCCCGATACGATTTGATTCGTATGGGGGCCCACAACCCGAACATCCTGAACTTCCCCCGTATGCGCATCGCTGTATGAAAGGGTGATTTGAACCGCCGTATCAATGGCTTCGTCCAATAAATTCCCGGACATCAGAACGACCGGCCCCGGAACCGAAACGGTATTCAGAAGAATATCCTCTGTTGTTGCAAGTTTCTTCAGCTTTTCATTTTCCCGTTT
>JAFCZI010000288.1 GCA_019314425.1 Deltaproteobacteria bacterium
TTTTGATGGCCTCTCCCATTGAATCAGGCGGAAAGACGCTGTCTCCCCTGCCCACGCGAGACGCCCTGATCCTCCATATCGCCATTCTTTTGCTGTCGATTGAAAAACACATGACGATTCGAGAACTGGTCTCTCAACTGCCGCAAAGGTTTACTTACAGCAACCGGCTGAGAGAATTCCCAACGGAAAAGAGCAGCGCCAAGATAAAGGATAAAGAGACCCTTGGGGCTATTTTCGGGGGGCAATTCGGTCCGGTTGCCTCTTTCGACACCACTGATGGTTTGCGTATTACCTTTGAAAGCGATGAAATTGTACATCTCCGCCCATCAGGAAATGCGCCGGAGTTTCGCTGTTACAACGAAGCCGACACTGAATTCCGGGCAATAGAGATGAATCAGATCTGTATGGATATCATGGCTGCATGGAGATAAGCTCTTTCACAGGAGGACTTCTGAATGAAAAAGATCACGGTTTTTATGTTTATTGACGCCTTGGGTTGGAAAATCATCAAGGATCGGGATCTTTTAAAGGATATTTCCCCCCCCACAGGCAATGGCATTCGCTTTTATTATAACAAAAACCTATCTTTTCAAACCATTAGCATAACCATGTGAATTCATTGCCTTATTTTAGGGAGCACTTGTTCATTATTTTTTTGCTTAACTTTTGTAAGAGCTGAAGTTTCACACTTTTTCTACTCAAGAAATACGTCAAACACCGCTATTGATCGGTGTGTAGTCAGATTGGATTAAATTTTGTGGGGTTTTGCCTCCACAGTAGCAAATACCTATAAAATTCCTTTCCAGGATACACCAATTCAAAGAGACCTTGAAAACCACTGGTTTTGCTAACCGAAAATTGACCACCCTGAGCAAAGCGTCTCCTGCTAAGGGCCTGGAAAAAAATAACTTGTCATTTTTTTCGATCAGCAGTGAAATAGGTCCCCGATATGTTCGAATTTCCGGCGGTCTTAAAATTATAAGTTGTTAATATTTCTATAAAAGATGTCGTCGTAAAAGAGCCACACCCGAATGGATAGATGCCGGGGGGGTTCGTTGTCCGGTCTTCTGCCTCGAAATGGCGTTGCTGTTCAACATCGCCCACCTGGTTCAGCACCAGTTCGATGTGTCGCTGAAACACTATCTCGATATCAAGGGCGGCTCCAGAGGATTGCACGGTAGATTCGTGATTTTTTTACGACGCCATCAAAATTCACTTGGCGTTAATATGATCGACCGCCTGGCGGATTCTGTCAACAACCTTTTCCTTTCCCAAAACCTGCATCACTTCAAAGATTCCGGGGCTGGCGGTTTTTCCCGTCAAAGCAACACGCAGGGGTTGAGCCAGTTTCCGCAATTTGATCTCATGCTCTTCCAAAAACGATACAAAGGTCTTTTCCAGGGTTTCCGGATCAAAGCGCGGCGTCCCGGAAAGCGTATCGGCCAGGCTGCGCAGCAATTCAACAGCGTTCTTTTTTAAGAACTTGTTATCGCCTTTCTGCTCATATTCGATTTTTTCATCAAAACAGAACTTTGCCCCTTCAGCCATTTCAACCAGCGTCTTGCTTCTGGCCTTGAGATGCGGCACAATTTCTTTCAAAATAGCCTCATCCGGATGGATAATCCCCAACTTTTCGAGAAAGGGGATTAACTGCTCCATCAAAAATTCATCCGAAGATTCCCGGATATACCAGGCGTTGAGATCGAGCAGCTTTTCGGTGTTAAAGACCCCGGCTGATTTCCCCACATGATCGAGGGAAAATTTCTCGATCATTTCTTTCATAGAAAACTTTTCCTGGTCCCCGTAAGACCACCCCACCCGCGCAAGGGCATTGAGCAGGGCATGGGGCAGATAACCCATGTCCCGATAGGCCAGCACGCTCATGGCACCGTGCCGTTTGCTGAGCCGGGCTTTGTCAGGCCCCAGAATCATGGGCAAATGCGCGTATTTGGGCAGCGGTTCGCCAAGGGCCTTATAAATGAGAATCTGCCGGGGCGTGTTGTTGACGTGATCGTCCCCCCGGATAACATACGTAATGCTCAGATCAATATCATCGGCCACCACAGCCAGGTGATACGTGGGGCTGCCGTTTGATCGTTTGATAATGAGATCGTCCAGTTCCTCGTTTTCAAATTGGATGGGACCCTTCACCAGGTCATCGAATCGGGTGGTTCCCGTTTCCGGGGTCTTGAGCCGAACCACCGATCCGGGCGCGGGCGAAAGTCCCAGATTCCGGCAGGTTCCGTCGTATTTGGGTTTCAGCCCCCCGGCCTGGGCGTCTTTTCTTTTTTGCGCCAGTGTCTCGGGTGAGCAATGACAGTGATAGGCCTGACCCGTATCCAGCAGGCGGTCGATCACGGTGTTATAGAGATCGTATCGCCGGGATTGAAAGTAGGGGCCTTCATCCCATGAGAGGCCCAGCCATGTCATGGATTCCAGGATGGCCTCCGTGGCGGCATCTGACGATCTTTCTTCATCGGTATCTTCAATGCGGAGGATAAAGTTACCCCCCTGTTGTCGGGTAAAAAGCCAGTTGAAAAGGGCCGTTCTTGAACCGCCAATGTGAAGATAGCCCGTGGGACTGGGCGGAAATCGGGTAACAATTTTCGGGTTTTCCATATTAGATAAAGCGATGCCTCCGTGTGTTAGTTTTTGATGGCGTCGTAAAAAGCCCCATCTACTGCGTTGCAGTGATTTTTCAGAATCTCAACATACGACATTCAGCCATCCGCGGCATAGACCCAACTGTAAGGGATGGGCGTTGCGTGGGGGGAATCCAGTTTGGCATGCAGGAACTCATTTCTAAGCCTGAGCCAGTTATAGGCCGGCCTTATTTTCCTGAGTTTACCATCTTTCGGTGGCTTGGAATGAACTGTGTGGCTGTAAACCGCCTCCAGAATGGCCAGGTATTTCTTATTGTCGGAATACAAGTAGTTGGTTTTCAAAAAATCAATGCCGAAGCCATGCCCGGCGACAATGGGGGGAAGTTGTTCTTCCGTGAGCTGCACCAGAAAGAATTTGGAAACGCCCCTTTCGGAATACCGGTACAGGGTCCTCGATTCCGAGCTGGATACAAATACCGTGCAGATGCCATCCGATTGCTTCAGGAGCTGCGCGGCAATCAACCCCGCAGTCCGTCTGCCGCCGACGCTGTAGTGGCAGCCATAATATTCAAAAAGCTTGTTTTGGAGAATGCGGGCGGGTTTATCGCCATTTTCATGGAGGTTGTGCTGGATGTATCGCAATTCTTTTGCCAGATTTTCGGCGGCATCGGCAATGGGCCAGTCTATTTTTACATGAAAATTCGTGAGTGAATATCGGTTTCTCTTTTTAACGGTCGGGTCCCGCTGTACGAGCAGAGAATAGTCAACGTCCAGCAGGTCTTCCAGAAAATCGACGCTCTTGGGAGAATCGAAATGTTTCAGATTCTTATAGAATTTGTTATAGAGGGTGAAAGTGGCCAGATATTCGAGGTTCTTTTTCGCGACGCTGTTTTCAGGGTAAAAACGAATATAGTTT
>JAFCZI010000289.1 GCA_019314425.1 Deltaproteobacteria bacterium
GCATGTCGGAACGTATCAACCCACACGCCAAAAACACCGTTGCGGGCGCTCGTTACCTCGGCTCAATTGACAGCATAACTGCTGCCAATTGGGCTAAGGAGTGCGGTGCTGCAATCGGCTCAGCGGAGTTTAACGCTTACGCAAAGCGCCAGCTTAACTCTGGCGAGTATTCTAAATTTAAGGCGGATGTAAATTATGGACTACACTGAGTTTAAAACTTACTTGCTAACCTTCCTTTGGAAGCAGAACGATGGCGACTTAGTAGCTAATCTCGATAACCTCATTAGCATGGCGAACGCAGAATTACGCCGTGCCTTGTCACTCAATGGGCAAACTTCTGTAGCCAACATTCCCGTGATCGACAATGTTATTACTCTACCCACTGCACACGTTACTATCGACGCTGTGGGAGTTGTTGGTGGTGGCGTGTTGTTCTCAGGTACACCAGCGCAAATGGTTGAGTCGGCTACCTCTGGAGGTAACTATGGCGAGGATGGGCTTTACTTCGTGCAAGGTAACAGTATCGTGGTGCTGGGTAATATAGACCCCGCTAACCCACAAGAGTTAGCTGTTATCTACCGCGAGGCTGTGCCGGATTTCAAGGCCGATGACGCAAGCTGGGTGGCAGACGAGTACTTGGACCTGTACGTTTACGCAGTTTTGAAGCACACCGCACCGTTCCTCCGCGAAGATGAACGGGTGGCGCTTTGGATTGCCATGTATGACAGTGCCTTGCAATCCGTCCGTGAGGACGAGGCGTTCCACAAAAACCTAGCAGGTAGCCCTCTTGCTGGGTGGCAAGCACGCACTGCCCCTTGACAACTGCAACAAACTGTTGTAGCATACAGAAACGGCTACCCTTAGTGCGCTTTGCGACCGGATGCCAGCACCGTTACCTCCACAGGTAACGGTTTCTTTTTATCCAACATGTAAGGTGCATCATGGTAGACTCCGTAACAGCTAACTACAGTTTCATCCTGACAGAAGTAGGCGGTTCGGACGACCTTTGGGGACCGAAGATTAACACCAACTGGGCCTCCATAGACACGCAATTGAAAGCTGTGGCTGACGCCGCCGCAGACCACTCAAACTTGGCAGAGTTAGATGCAAACAACGTGTTTACGCACAGTGGCTCCGTACAGTTAGCAGTTCAGGCGCAGTCCTCTGGTGCTGGTAACGATGACGATGCCATACTCAGGCTGACTGCCACAGAGGCAGGGCAAGCCACTGTCATATTTAGCAGGGATAGCACAGTGGAAGCTGTGATTGATGTAGACAACACTAGTGGCGCTATGCGTATTACAAGCAGGGCTGGCGGCATACGCTTCTACGAGAACAACACGTATGCGGCGGTACTAGGCCCAGCGGGGGTCGCGTTGGCCGCAGACGAGACAGTGGTTACCCGCGAAAAAGGTGACGCTCGTTACGCTCCAGTAGGTGGGGCTGGCCTCGGTGTAGGGCAAACGTGGCAGGATGTGAAATCAACCCGCGCCACTGGTGGCGTAGTTTACCAAAACACTACTGGTAAGCCTATACAGGTCGCTGTGTTCGCAGGAGCAGCTACCATGCGCACCTTTCAAGTATCCGCCGATAACGTGTCATGGGTAACTGTTGGCGAACTTGGGGGCAACTACCCCCGCGAGGTCAGCGTAGTCATCCCTGACCAGCACCATTACAAATTCACTGGTACAGCCATCGCGTTCTCGTACTGGGCAGAGTTGCGCTAAGTTTTACTACCTCCGAAGGTAGCACACACAAAAGGACAACATTATGGTAAAGTATTCTCGTCGTAGGGTTCGTGAACGCAGGTTTCCTTTCGGCGGTAGCTGGTGGTCCGGCTACATAAAAGGTGGTGTGACCCCTGCACTCGTTATGTCCTTCTTCCAGCACAAATACTTCAATGACGGTGGTGACGTTGGTATAGGTGACGTGACAACCTTCGCACGCCCGAGTGGTAAATCCTATTGGGATGCGGATGGCAACATTGCAACGGCTGCGGTTGATGAGCCTATCCAAGCGTTTGACGTTACGCACATTGCTGGCCCAGAGCTTGTTACAAATGGTGGATTTGATACTAATATTGATGGATTTAAACTTACTGGCACAGGCACGGTTAACCCGTCTTCAGGTCTAATGTTTATGCGGGTATTAGCCGCAGGTGACGGAATGGCTGACGACCAAGTTATAAGTGTGGCTGTTGGTAAGCAGTATTCTGTAACAATGGAAGTTGCACTTCTAGGTTACTCAGGTACAGACGTTGAGCTAGTTATTGACGGACTGGTATTCAACGTGTCTGGTATGTCGACTACTAATACGGAAATAGGAGTAGCCGCACACACTGCGATAACCAATGACATGACTATCGAACTGCGAGGCGCTGGTACTGCCACTGGTACTATGTTCATCGATAACATATCTGTTAAAGCTGTGGAAAGTAAACCTGTTCTGGAGGGAATTTTGACTGAGCCTTCTATGACTCGGCTTAACACCTATCCTATCTGCAAAAAAGATGGAACATGGAATAACAACGCAGTAACAAGCGCACCGTTGTTCCTGAACGCTCTCGGTGTTTTCGATGGTGTTGAGGTTGTTGGTAACGGAAACGGCTTAGGCGGGTTTTATCCTGCGGCAAACACGGCCTTGCTCTCTGCGGCGAACTATGGGTTTGTGGCGTTGTACAGGGCTGGCACTTCTGGTAAGGCTATGATAAAGATCAGGAACAACACCGCAGGTACAAACAGCCTAATAACAGGAGATGTTGGTAGCCTTGTAGTAACTAGCTCCGCTAGTGGCGCTATAGCAGGGCTAAGTGAGGTTCTCCTCTCCGATGGGATTACCTACCTTGTCTCTGGCTACTTCACACCAGCAGTTGACGGTGACTTTGCCGTAAGTATTGGACATAACTCGGTGGTGGTTGGTGAATCCGTCATAGCTCTAGGAGCCTTCATAGGCGGTGCTGGGGAGCTTCTGCCCCACTGCCCTATCCTCGGCAATGACGGAGCCACACAAACAACGGCGGCTGACGTATGGACGTTGGGGCCAGTGGCTGGTGGGGTTGAGCTTGTTGATAATGGCGGGTTTGTCGCAGATACGGATTGGACTAAGGGAGCTAGCTGGGCAATAACCGGAGGAGAAGCAGTTTTTGACGGGCTTGCAGCAGGTAATTTAACACAAGCTGGGGTGGGGGACTCAAGCGCCAAACTCCACACAGTCACTCTAGACATATCAGACGTAGTGGGTGCTATAAGTGTCCAAGGTGTAACAAGGATTATGATCGGCGGCGGAACTAAAGTGTTGATTTCCGCAGATGAGGTAATTGCCGAGGGCCCGCGAATTACTCGCCAAGTTGTTGATGGCAACTCTGGTGGTGGTTTGTGGATAGAAGGCGTTCTCGGCAGGTCTTACAAACTCGACAACGTATCAGTCCAAGAGATTGCACCATTCGAAGGCTTCCTAGGGCATAAAGGCACGTGGGTTCTCAAAGCTAAGTTTACACACATTCCGGTTGGTACGTC
>JAFCZI010000290.1 GCA_019314425.1 Deltaproteobacteria bacterium
TAATTGGAATGTCAAGTAAAAAATGAACTTAAATAGCTGATTTTACAATTTTTTTGATGCTTCGCATGCAAAAACCTAACCGGAAATTACTGTAAAAAAATACCAAAATTGATGGCGTTTTCAAAAAAATGCAGAAAGATGGTACATTGGAGAGATTAAGCGTTAAGATGTCCCCCTCTCTCAGGAATATTGCCTTGAATATGTACCCCATTTGTGCTACATGTTCATGAGAGGGGGGGGTGAACAATGAATAAGTCATCAACCATACGCGCTCGAATTGAGCCTGAGTTGAAGGACAATGCCGAGCACATATTCCGAAAGCTTGGGCTTACCACAACCCAGGCGCTTACGCTTTTTTATAAACAAGTCGAGCTTCGGAAAGGCCTGCCCTTTGACGTTGCCATTCCGAATGAAACCACGCGTCGGACGTTGGCGGATACCGATTCAGGAAGGAACCTGGTCTTATGCGAGGACGCTGGCGATATGTTTGAAAAGTTGGGCATTTAATGCTCAATCCGGTTTACACACGGCAATTTAAAAGAGACATTAAGCGGATAAAGCGGCGGGGGAACAACCCCGAGAAGCTTAAGATCATCATCCGGTCCCTTATCTCTGAAGAACCATTGGATCCTATCCACAGGGACCACAGGCTGATCGGTAACTGGCAGGGAAGGCGGGAATGCCATATCGAATCCGATTGGCTTCTCATCTATAAATCAGAAAGTGACCGTATTGTCTTTGAACGAACAGGCTCTCATTCAGATCTGTTCCGTCAAAGCTGAGCATTGTTGTGGCCTCGCACGCTTGACAAGAGTTGGGCCATCTGAGATGTTATCTTTCAAAAGGCGTGTTATGTTATCTCCAAAACACTTTATAATTCTGTTTCTGATTTTCCTCTGTGCCTGTGACTCCGGCATCAATGAACCTGGCAGTTGGGATGAGCTGATCAAACGCCAGCACCAGGAACTCATCGAAATCTCCAAAGCCGTTGACCAGCAGATTTTAAAACTGCCGGATCGATTATCGGATCTTCAAAAGCACCTCTATCTTCTGAGATCCAGATTTGAAAAGCTCATGCTCTATTTTAACCTGAGATCCGGAAACCCGCTCGTATTGAGGGACATACTGGGCGCCTTGGGTTGGTTTGAACGTGAAACCAACAGGCTCATTTTACCGTTTCAACAGGAAAAAGCCGCCATCGAGCGACAATTGGAGAACCTGACGGACCTGTCTCAAAAATTCAAGCGGGAAAAGCATCTCACGGGGAAAATGGGGCCTCAACTGCCGGAAACGGTGACAGCCTACCTGAAGGATCTGACCTCCCTCCAGGCCAAACTCCAACCCCTCAGTCTCAAACTGACCCAGGGGGTGGATGCCGCAAAAGCCTTTATTCTCCTTTTAAAAAAAGACCAGGCCCAAATTGAGAACGCGTCCAATCGGGTTCTTGAAGTCCATCTGTTGAAGCGGAATCCCGGTTTTTTCTCGGCCCCAGCCTGGGTATCGGGCGTGGACGAAGCTCGAAAATGGGCATCCCGATTCGGGATTTATCTGCTGGAACCCATCGAGCTGAGGGGGATGGGATGGACCCTGTTCATGTCCAAAATCGCACTGTTTTCCCTGCTCCTTCTGGGTTTGTCTCTGTTTTTCCTGAAGCGGATGAAAAAGCGTTTTGAAAGTCTGAGCCATATTCATTTGATTCCATCCCTGCTCTGTTTCGCTGTAAGCCTGGGCATTCTTCTGGGTGTTTCTTCCACTGGGCTTTTCCCTTCTGCATTTTTTTCAACGACCGTAACGGTTATTCTGGTCTACGGCCTGATCTCGCTTTCCCGGAAGCTGCGGCATCTTTTTTTCGCTGACCAGGCGTCTGAGCCCCATCGCCTGGTCCCCCTGTGGGCGGCTGTCTCCACCTGCATCATGATGGAAGCGATTCATATTCCACAAGAAACCTTTGTTCCCGTCTGGGCAGCCTGGCTTTTGGTCCTGTGTTGGGGCTATGCCCGAGATAAAAGAAAAAAGCAGGGCTGGGCCAATATCTCCAGGGGCATTCTGATCGGCGCCATGGCGCTTCTGGCGCTTCTGGCGCTCCTGGGTTGGGGTTATCTATCGGTTCTTCTGGGGATGCTGGTGTTGTTACTATCGCTGAATGTCCGCCTGGCCAAAGTTTTCAGTGCCGGGCTGGGACGGATCGGATCTCGCTGGCAGCGCAGAAAAACGGCTTCGGATGCGAAAACCGCCAAGCCGGTAAAAGGGCTGGGATTTCCACTGATTTTTCTCACGTTGCTGTTGTCGAGCTTTGCCTGGATTTTTATCTTTGTGGGGGGTGGATCGCTTTTCATGGAGGTCATTCGCTATAGGGTGGGTTGGGAGCAATTCACATTCAGCATCTACCGCGTTATCTGTATTTTTTCGCTTATGTTCGTGGTCCGCGCCGGGATCACGCTGGCACGTTCGGCTTTGGCCAAACTGCCGGATCACCACCGGGATCTGGATTCGGGTTCGGTTCAGTCCCTGGACACCATTGTCACCTATATGTTCTGGTCCCTTTTCGCGCTGATCACCTTGGGATTTCTGGGCATTTCCTTCAGGAACCTGGCCGTCATCGCCGGGGGCCTTTCTGTGGGGCTGGGTTTCGGGTTGCAGAATATCGTGAACAATTTCATCGGCGGATTGATTCTTTTGTTCGGCAGAAGCATCCAGCCCGGTGACCTGGTGGAGATCGACAACATCAGGGGGCATGTTCGGAAAGTGACCATTCGTAACACGCTGGTGAAAGCGTTTTCAGGGGCCACCATTTTTGTCCCCAACGCCCTTTTGATTTCCCAGAAAATGATCAACTGGAGCCACGCGGATCGGCGCTATCGCCAGGAAATTAAAATCGGTGTGGCCTACGGTTCAGACGTGGACAAGGTGACGGATCTGCTCCTCACCGCCGCCAAACAAAGCGCCAAGGTGTTGGACCGTCCACCCCCGAGAGTACGGTTCCTCGATTTCGGCGACAACACCCTGGTGTTTTCCCTGAGGGTATGGATCAGGGGATGGGTCGACCGGTACGCCGATTCGGAAGTGCGCTACCACATCGACCGCATTTTCAGGGAAAACAATATCGAAATTTCCTTCCCGCAGCTGGATTTGCACATCCGATCGGCGGAGGGCTTGAAGGATTTTCATCAAGACGGCCCCCGGGAAAGTGTCGGTGGCACAGCCATTTGAAGACCCACTGGGAGGGGCTTAGCGTTTTTGTAGATCATCCTGAAGTGCCGATGGCACAATAATAAATGAGTACATTGAGCGATATCATTATCTCGGCTATACGCCTCTGCCTGGCGCTCAGCTTCGTTATATTATTACTGCCGGAAAACAAATTGTTGCTCTAACAGGCTTTGGTGCAGCTGCATGGCAAACAGCACCCAGAGATCAATTTATTGGATGGAATCATGATCAGCGAAAGAAGCATCTGAACCTGATTACAAATAATGCTCGATTCCTTATTTT
>JAFCZI010000291.1 GCA_019314425.1 Deltaproteobacteria bacterium
GAAAAAACCACTACGCCTTGTATATGGAACTTTTTACAACGCCATCTACAAATGGATTTGTGATTTTTCACGAGTGCCTAAAGCCTTGAGGGTCTCGTTCGGAAAGGTTAATGCCCATTCCCAGACAGAGCAAGGCATCCCAAGTCGACATCTTTTTCTGTTATGGGGCCCAGTGCGGCAAACGCAATCGGATCGCCCCCAAAAATCTTGTTTGCCATTTCGACCACATCATCAACACTCACCCGCTCTATGTTGTCCACCACCTCTTCATACGCCACGTATCTTTTAAAAACAAACTCGTTCTTGGCCGCCCGCATCATTCGGCTGTCCGAACTCTCAGACGCCAGATACATCCCGCCAATCACATTTTCTTTGGCATCGGCAAGGTCACTTGCGCTCAATTGTCCACGGCTGAGTTTTCTGATCTCATTTTGGGTGATTTCAAGAACCGAATTCATGTTCCGTGCATCTGTAGCCGCATAAACGCCGAAAAGACCGGCATCGGCATAGGGTGAAAAAAAAGAATACACAGAATAGGCCAGGCCCCGATTCTCCCTGATTTCCTGAAATAGCCGGGAACTCATATTGCCCCCTAAAATGGTATTCAAAAGGGCGCAGGCAAAGCGCGATTCATCCACCTGGGATGGCGCATCGCCACCCAGGAAAAGGTGGACCTGTTCAAGCGGTTTAGACGTCACCAGCACCCCGCCGCCGGCCTTGGGAAGGCTTCTTGGGGGATTATCTCCCGAAGAACGGCCGTCGGTTTCAAAAATCGGCCTGAAATAATCAACCATTTTGTCATGGTCCACATTGCCGGCAGCGACCACAAGGACCCGCTCCGGAACATAATACTTCCTGATATATTCACGGATCATTTCCGGGTCCATTCGGGCAACCGTTTCGGCACTTCCCAGAACCGAACGACCGATGGGATGATCAGGCCAGAAAAGGCCTTGAAAGAGCAAATTAAGGTGGTCGTCAGGGGTATCTTCCACCATACTGATCTCTTGAAAGATCACCTCCCGCTCACGCGCCATGTCCTCAGGATGGAAAGTGGGGTGAACGAAAATATCAGACAGAATATCCGCCAGAATCGGAAAATTCCGGTCCAGAACCTTGCCGTAAAAACAAGTGGTCTCTTTTCCGGTAAAGGCGTTTGAAAAACCACCGATGGCATCCAGATCTTTTGCGATCTGAAAACCGCTGCGATTCCGGGTCCCTTTGAAGCTCATATGCTCAATAAAATGGGACACCCCGTTTTCCAGAGGCGACTCGTCCCGACTGCCGGTATTCACCCATATACCCAGTGACACAGAGCGAACATGCGGCAACCGTTCCGAGACAATCCTGACCCCGTTTTCCAGTACAGTCTTACGATTCATCCAGAGTTTCTCCCAGGGCCGCTTTTCGGGAAAGACGAATTCTGCCATCCTTTCCCACTTCCAGAACTTTCACCAGCACCTCATCGCCTTCGTTGAGCACATCGGTAACCTTATTCACCCGCTCCGGCGCTAGCTGGGATATATGAACCAGCCCGTCAGTACCCGGGAATAGTTCCACAAAAGCGCCAAAGTCCATAATTTTAACCACTTTTCCCTGGTACAATTTTCCGACTTCGGCTTCCTGTACGATTTCCTTGATCATTTTCAAGGCCGCATCCGAACACTCCTTGTCGGGTGAAGACACGGTCACCACGCCTGCGTCATCCACATCAATTCTGGCGCCGGAGACATTGGATATTTCCCGAATGACCTTCCCCCCCGGGCCGATCAAAACCCGCACCTTTTCGGGGCTGATTTTGACGCTTGTGATGATGGGGGCGTATTCAGAGACCTCACCTCGGGGTTTTGAAATGGTTTTGTTCATGCACTCCAGAATGTGGAGTCGACCCTCCTTGGCCTGCGCCAGGGCTTGTTCCATAACTTCCCGGGTGAGCCGTTCGACTTTAATATCCATTTGAAGCGCTGTAATACCTTCGCGGGTGCCGGTCACCTTGAAATCCATATCCCCATAGTGATCTTCATCCCCCAGGATATCGGTCAACACCACAACTTTGTCCCCTTCCGCCACCAGACCCATGGCCACACCGGCCACCAGGTCTTTGATCGGGACCCCTGCGTCCATCATGGACAGGCACCCCCCGCAGACACTGGCCATAGAGGAAGAACCATTGGATTCCAGGATTTCAGATACAACGCGGACACAGTACTGAAATTCGTCTTCGTTTGGCAACACGGGCAAAAGTGCCCTTCTGGCCAGTGCACCGTGGCCGATTTCCCTGCGCCCGGGGCCGCCGAGTCTCTTGGCCTCACCGACGCTGTAGGGCGGAAAATTGTAATGCAGAATAAAAGACCTCATCTCTTCTCCAAAGATGGATTCAAGTCTCTGCCGATCCCTTTCCGTACCGAGTGTCGTCAATACCATGGCCTGGGTTTCCCCTCGGGTAAACAACGCCGAGCCATGGACGCGTGGCAGAAGGCCCACCTGACATTCAATGGGTCGCACTTCATTGAAGGAACGCCCGTCGATCCTTTTCCCCTCATCCAAAATCATACTACGAACCATTTTCTTCTCGAGGGAATGGAAAAAATCCTTAATTTCCGATTTCCGCCCTTCATATTCTGCCAAAAGGGCATCTACAACCTGGGCTTGAGCCTCCCGTCTTTTCTGCTGTCGCTCCATCTTGTCGGAAATGGTCAGCACCTCTTTGAGCAAAGGTTCCCCCATCTGGTCAACCCGTGCTTGAAGGGATGTATCCACCACCTCATCAAGAAGCGTCCTTTTTGGCTTTCCCACCTCTTTTTTGAGGGACTCCTGCATATCGAGCATGGGCTGGATGGCTTGGTGACCATAGAAAATCGCATCAATCATGTCGGACTCGGAAACGAATTGCGAGCCGCCCTCCACCATCACAACGCCATCCCGGTTCCCCGCCACAATCAGGTTGATATCACTCTCCGCCTGCTGGCTGAGGGTGGGGTTGGCCACGAATTCGCCGTTAATTCTTCCCACCTTCACCCCGGCAATGGGCCCCAGGAAGGGGATATCCGATATTTCAAGGGCAGCGGAGGCGCCCAACATGGCCAGCATGTCGCCTTCATTCTCCTTGTCCGTTGACAACACCGTGGCAATGATCTGGGTTTCGTAATGATAATTATCGGGAAACAACGGCCTCAAGGGTCTGTCTATCAAGCGGGAAATAAGCGTCTGCTTCTCCCCCGGCCGTCCCATATCCCTTCTAAAAAAATTTCCGGGTATCTGCCCACCGGCGTAAGACATTTCCAGATATTCCACCGTCAGGGGAAGAAAATCGATCCCCTCGCGAACTTCATCCGTTGCAACGGCGGTCACCAGTACAACCGTTTCACCGCAAGTGACAACGACCGACCCGTTTGCCTGCTTGGCAATACGACCCGTTTCTATGCTGATATTCCGGCCACTAATCTCAATCGAGTCTTTTTTTACCATTATTTCATAC
>JAFCZI010000292.1 GCA_019314425.1 Deltaproteobacteria bacterium
GATTTGATCCGGAAAGGAATGACAGCAGCTCTTTCTGATCAGCGTGGGCACTCAACCCGCTCATCGTTTCGACATGGGCTTCCAGGGGATACTCTTTCCCCAGGATTTTAAGGACCGGCGGCTGCCCTTTTCTTCCAGACGCCTGATAATCAAGACCCCGATCCAATATTTTCCGTCCCAGCGTGTGTTCCGCCATAAATCCAACAATCAGGATGGTCGTGCTGGGATTATGAATTTTATGTCTCAAATGATGAAGAATCCGTCCCGCTTCACACATACCTGCGGATGCGATCACGATGGAGGGTTCGGTGTCCCGGTTAAGGGCCATGGACTCTTCCAGGGTTTCAATATATTTAAGCTGCTTGAAAGAAAAGGGATTTTCGCCTTTTTCCAGGAATGTTTTATGGGTATCCCGATCATAGACTTCGGGATGGTCTCCAAATACCTTTGTGATTTTACTCGAAAGAGGGCTGTCAACATACACGGGTAGCCTGGGGATGTTCCCTTCATTATAGAGTTCATGCAACAGGTAAAGCACCTCTTGTGTACGTCCGTATGAAAATGCCGGAATCAGAATAACCCCCTTTCTCGGCACCGCATCGTTTATCAGCCTCATCAATTCAGGTTTCATACTTTCGGCATCGTCATGGAAGCGGTTACCATAGGTGCTTTCCATGATCAGAAGATCAATTTCCCGGTCCTCATCAGCAAAGATGAGGGTCGGATCCTGAATGATCGGCTTATTGAAACGACCGATGTCACCGGTGAACATCACCGTAAACTTCTTGTTTTCGCGCTTGTAGCGGACAACGCTGAAGGCTGACCCGAGAATATGGCCCGCATCATAGAGAGTAAAGGTACAATTTTCCCCAATCTGCTCTGGATGTCGATAGGGTTTCCCCTCGAACTGCCGGATGGCATCTTCTGCTTCCTTCATCGTATAAAGAGGCTCAATTTTCTCCAGACGATGCTCCTGAATCACCTCTGCGATCGCTTCCCGATCCAGTTTGTGCCCGTTTTTCTTCAGACTTTTCTGGATTGATCGCTTTTTTTTATTCGTCGAACCTATTCTCGAAAGCAGGGAACGCACGGCCTTGTAATTTAAATATGCAGCATCCGACTCCTGGATATGAGCTGAATCAGATAGCAGATATTTACATGCATCTTTCGTGGCGTTAGTACAAACGATTCTACCGGTGAAACCATTTTTTGTCAGCAGAGGAAGACGGCCTGAATGATCAATATGGGCATGGGAAAGAATCACATTGGAAATCAGGCGTGGATCGAACGGGAAGGACTTGTTTTTGGTCCTGGTTTCTTTCCGATATCCTTGATACATTCCACAATCCAGCAGAATGCGATCATCCTGTGTCGTGATCATATGCATGGACCCAGTGACCTCCCGAGTAGCTCCGTAAAATGTTACATTCATTTTTTTTGACCTCCTCTGACCTATTCATAATAGAAAAAACAGATGAACCGCTTATAAACACGGATCGAAATGTAAACTTTACTTTGCGCTGATGCCCGCCGAGCTGAAAGTGGCCATTTCATTATAAATTTTAATGGCTGCTTCGATAACCGGCATGGCCATCGCCGCTCCGGTCCCTTCTCCCAGTCGAAAACCCAGATCAAGAATGGGCTGTACCTCAAAAAGGTTGAAAAAGGTCTGGTGACCGGCTTCCTGGGAGAGGTGACTGAAAAAAAGATAGTCCCGGACAGCCGGGTTCATCCGGCACGCCACCAACGCGCCTGCCGACGAGATAAAACCATCCACGATCACCGGTAGACGACGGGCAGCAGCACCCAGGATTAGACCGCAGATACCTGCTATTTCGAGACCTCCCACAGCCGCCAGTGTTTCCAGCGGAGAGTTCATCCGCTCTTTGTTAACCGTCAGGGACTGTTTAATGATGCTGATTTTATGCTGCAATCCCTGATCGTCCACGCCCGTCCCTCGACCCGTCACCTCTTCCACAGGACAGGGCAGCAGGGCCGCAAATAGAGCTGCTGAAGGTGTGGTGTTGGCAATCCCCATCTCCCCGGTTCCGAGCAGCGTAAATCCATCGCTGGCTGCACCCTCGGCCAATTCAATACCAGCCAGCAAGGCTTGTTCGGCCTCTTCCACCGACATCGCTGGTCCCACCGCCATATTAGCCGTGCCAGCCCGTACGCTGCGATTAAGCAGTCCCGACCTTTCCGCTTGGGGCCAATCCACACCCATATCCACCACCGCCAGTTCTGCTCCTGCATGCCGGGCCAGCACATTAATCGCGGCACCCCCGGAGAGCATATTCATGACCATTTGCTGTGTCACGACTTTGGGAAAGGCAGAGACTCCCTCGTCTGCTACGCCATGGTCCGCGCCGAAGGTAAATATTTTTTTTGCCCCCAATTGAGGCTTGTCACTGCCGGTCATCAGACAGTATTTCAGGGCAATCTGCTCCAGTTTTCCGAGACTGCCAGGGGGTTTGGTCAGATCGTCCAGATGGTGCATAATTATCGGTTCGAGACTATTATCAACCGGACAAATGGATGAAATCAGATCCTGGAGTTTTGTGTTCATTTAATGTTACCTTTGACAGTCATCGGAATACCACTGACAATAAAAACGACCTCTTCCGCCAGTGCAGCGACACTTTGATTCAACCAACCCGCCCGGTCGCGGAAATCACGTGCCATTTCGTTGATGGGTACAATTCCCATCCCTACTTCATTGGTCACAAAAACCATTCGGCAGGGTGGGTTTTTCAATACTTCCAGCAGGGACTCAATCTCTGTTTCCAGCAAGCGGCAGGTTTCATCTTTGACCAGCAAATTTCCGAGCCAGACAGTCAGGCAGTCGACAATCACCAATTGCGTATCCGCCTCAACAGAACGAATCGCCTGCGCCAGGTTCACCGGCGCCTCAATCGTCAGAAATCGGTCGCCTCTTTCCTGTTGATGGCGGTCGATTCGCTGCTGCATCTCATTATCCAGAGCTTCGGCTGTGGCGATAAAGACATTTTTTTCAGCTGCATCCGCCAGAGATAGAGCATAGCTGCTTTTACCACTGCGGGCACCCCCCGTCACCAGAGTCATTTTTTCCATTTATAAAACACTCCCCACAAACAGGATTCCGACCTCGGAAAGTTCACAGCAGGCGCCTAACAGGTCACCGGTAACGCCACCGATACGTCTTTTAGCCATCCGGCCCAGCAGCAGGCTGAATACCCAGCCCCCAGCCAGGGCCAGGACACCCGACCAACCCAGCAGTAGAGAGAGGATGATGGCAGCAGGGATAAAATTGAGGAGCCAGTGCTGCAGTTTCGCGCCATTGACGAACTGTGACGCAGTTCCGGATTCCCGGGCATAGGGCAATCGCACCGACAGATCCACCATCAGCACCCGGGAGACAATGAACGCGGCAACCAGCCAGAGCTCCTGACCTGATGACAGCAACCGTA
>JAFCZI010000002.1 GCA_019314425.1 Deltaproteobacteria bacterium
CATCATACGTCCTGCTGGAAGCATGCAGGGTACATCCGGGAAAATAGGCTACATCCATTTTCAACCATTCCTTCATTCAACCTGCGTCAAGCGGCCAAATCACCGTTTGACGAGGTATGTCATCGTTTTTTTATTGATTCAAATGCTGATGGTCTCGTAAAAAGTCACAAAGTTATCTGTAGATGGCGTTGTAAAAGGTTCCATATACAAGGCGTAGTGTTTTTTCAGGATCGTCGGGCATACAGGTAGTATGTTGAGATTCTGGAAAATCACTGCAACGCAGTAGATGGGACTTTTTACGGCCCCATCAAATGCTGTTCATCCTGTTCTTCGGATATCTTGAAGAGTCGTTTGATTTCGGAGCGATCCCTGACTCTTTCCACACCGAAATGCATCCTTTTTTTACGACCCATGGCAATACCGGTTTTGGCTTGTTCCAGGAGTTCATCCACAATTCCCTTGAGGTTGTGATTCTTGATTTCGTGCAAGATGTTTTTCATCTCATAAAGTCCCATAAACTCCATTTCATTCACCCTTCCCATGTGTTTCGCGGAAGCACAGAACGCGTTATGGAACTCCTTCACCCTCGGAACGAGGGGTTCGTACTTTGATTCCCTTGCCATCTGTTTGAGTGTCTCTGTAATTCTTCCCACTTGGATTCCGTTAGCGCATCGGGTACCGCAGGTGTAGCAGGAGACACAGCGCCAAACCAGTGGATTGAATAACGCGCCTTCGCGATCTCCAAAAATGATCATCCTGATAAGCCTGTCCGGTGTCATGGAGATTTCTTTTCCCACAGGACAACCTGCCGCGCATTTTTTGCACTGGTAACAGGCCATGATGTTCTGGCCGGAACGTTCCATGACTTCTTCTGCAAAGGAGGGCGTTTTTTGTTTTTCATAAACCAGCCGTGGCAATGTCATAGTGAAACTCCTCGGTTTTTTCCACTTCGGGCACGTCTACACCCCAAAGCGATAAATATTAATTGTGGTTTTTCAGGATCGTAGGAATGCATACAGGGTGTTGAGATTCTGGAAAATCACTGCAACGCAGTAGATGGGACTTTTTACGGCGCCATCAAGGAATGAAAAAAGGATTATCGATAAGTGGATTGAGATCCATTCACGCACCACAATACATCGTCCATCTAAACCGCATTCCAAAGCATCTTCAACCCCACGCGGCATATGGGTCTGAAAACAAATTCCTTCCAGGTGAGAGTCTCCAAGACCGTCGGTCTTCTAATCCATGAGTTCACCAAAGTCAAGACATTTTCAGTCCGCAGATTATCATTTTGTTCGGTGTTGGATATTCGATGTTCGTCTCCTGAATAGTTCTTCTTGGATCTGCCTGTCTTCTTTTCCAGTTGGCGTCTGCTCTCGTACTTGACCTTGCATCACGTGTTTGTTACGATCTATCCACTTCCTATGCAGGATTTTTGGAGGAAAGTTCATGAAGTCGGTCTTATTGATGTTTTTGGCCATGCTGTGCGCTTTTTCAGCTGGAACGGTTAAGTCTCAATCTTTCGGCAGCGAAATAGAGGACCGTCTAGCCGGGAACGTCGCTGTCAGTGACCTGATTGCTTATGCCTACCGGAACAACCCCGCCATCCGGGAAGTTCGCGAAGCCTGGCGGGAAACGGTCGAACAGTACCGCATTACCACGGGCTACCCTGATCCCGAGATAAAATTCACCTATTTCCCCGAACCCATCGAAACCCGTTTAGGACCTCAGGAGTGGGTTGCCGGCTTGAATCAGAGGATTCCTTTTCCCGGAAAGCTTTCCCAGGCGGGGAAGGTGGTGGAAGCGGAAGCGCGGGTGGCGCATATCAAGCTGGACAGGATTGTCAAAGGGGTCATGGCATCGGTTCGCCGGTCCTTTCACGAATTGCTGTATATCCGTACGGCCAGGAAGGTGGTAACACAAAACCTCCGGCTCCTGGTACACCTCCGGAAGTTAGGAGAAACCGCCTACGCCAGAGACCGGGCCGCATTGATGGATATGGTCAAGGCCCAGTCTCAGTTGGGACAGATCCGCTACGACAGTATCCTTCTGGAGGAACTGGAACTCACGGAAAAGACCCGGTTGAACGGAATCCTGAACCGGGCCCCCGACGCAAGGATCGGAACCCTTGTGGATGAAGGGTTTCAGCCCGTTGTTTTCAGTCTTAAAGGGCTTTACCAGTTGGCCGAGGCCAATCAGGAAGACCTTCGCATCGCTCGCGCCCTTGTGGAGCGGGCGGATGCCAAAGCCGAACTGGCCCGTTTCGAAAATCTCCCTGATTTCAAAGTGGGGGTGTCCTATTCCAGCATCGGCCATCCCGATGTGCCCGTACGACCAGAGGACTCGGGGAGGGACGGGTTGGGGTTCCAGGTCGGCATGACCATCCCCCTGTGGTTTGATAAGAACAGGGGCCGGGTGGCGCGTGCCGAGGCGGGGATTCGAAAGGCCAGGGCGGCAGAAGAAGTTGCCATCACTGAAATCCGGACCCGGGTGCACGATCTTTTTTTCCGTTTGAACAATGCAAAGCGGCTGATGGCGCTTTACCGCGACGACCTTTTGCCCCAGGCCATGAACGCCATGGAGATCGCCGAAACCTGGTATCGTGAGGGGCAGGCCAGTTTTTCCGATTTTGTGGAAACCCAAGGTGTCTATTATAATTTCCAACTCTCCCTGGCAAGGGCCAGCGCCGATTATGGAAAGGTTCTCGCCGCCATGGAGCGGCTGACAGGTCAGGCCATTACAAAGACCTCCCGCAGAAACAAGGAAAAGGCCCAGGGGGGAATCAAATGACCGGACGATATTCCTTTCCATGCGCCTTGCTCTTCCTGATGTTTGTCGGCGGCTGTTCCACCTATTCACAGCTTGACAAAGACCTTGAACAATACCAACCACCGGTCTATGCAACGCCCCCGCCGCCGGAAGGCCGGGAGCAGACTGAGGCTTCAAACAAAGCCGGATTTGCCCTGGAAAAGAAAAAGATCAGCGAGACAAAAGCGCTCTGGGAAAGGGCATTGCAGACCCCCCGAAAGAAAACGTCCTTTTTCATCCCCCCCCTTCCCGTCTTCTGAAATCGCTAAAACCGGCGGTCAGAGATACTGCGGCAGCCTCCCGTGCCCTCACACCCCGATTCTCCCTTGACACCCTTGAGACACTGACTTTTCTCCGAAACCCCGGAATCAGGGCCGCTGAAAACAGAGTACGGGCCGCCCTCGATACCTACAGCCAGGTCATGGCCCTGGATGACATCCTTCGTCAATATACGGCGTTCACGGAGGGGCTGATGACCGGTGTGGGGCCTTTAAAAGGGAAAGAACCCATGGAAACAAAATTTCCCTTTCCGGGCATTCTGTCCCTGAAAGGAGAGATTGTGGGCCAGGAAATCAAGGAGACGATGGAGGAGCTGGAGATCGCAAAAAAAGAGGCGGTGACCCAGGCGCGAAAAGCCTATTGGAAACTTCAGTTTTTCTGTAAAGGGGAAAAAATAGCCCGGGAAACCATCGGGCTTTACCGGCATCTGGAACAGGTCGCCGCCATCCGATACGAGACCGGGGGCACCCGCTATCAGGATGTGATCAAGGTGCGCATCCGGCGGGAGATCCTGGAAGAGGATCTGAACACCTTGCTGGAAAAGCAGCAGAACGTGAAATCAAAGATGCTTGAAATCCTCAACCTTCCGCCGGAAACCAGGATCGGCATTCCCGAAGATCGCACCCCCCCCGGGATTGTTCCGCCTCTAAAGGGCCTTTACAAACTGGCCCGCCAGCGCAGGCAGGAACTGAGGCGCATGCGAGCCCGGGTGGGCAAAATGGAAAGGCTCATTGAAATGGCTGAAACCATGATCCTTCCCCCCTATACCCTGAATTTCTCCCTTTATGAGGATGACGCTGTAACCCAGGTCGGCACCATTGCCGTCAAGGACGATTTTCCGGTTTCAACCCGAGCATACAGGGGATCAGGACTGCCCTTGATGCCGTGGTACGGTATTGAAGGCGCTTACCTGCGGCAGACGCGGCAGGAACTGGGCGCCCTCAAAAATACCCTGAAAAAGGAGGAGGCCGGCGCCAATACCCTTGTTCGAAACGCGTGGTTCCGCCTGGATCTGGCAAACCGCAAGGAAGCCCTGTACCGGAAATCCATCCTGAAGCTTTCCAGAGATGTCCTGGATGTCTCCACCCAGGGATACGAGGCAGGGAATGTTTCTTTTGCGGACGTGATTTCCTCGTATAGTTCATGGTTGGATGTTAACCTCGCCGCCGAGCGGGAAGTGAGCGCCATGGGCATTGCCTGGGCAGACCTTGAGAAGGCGGTGGGGGCGCCCCTTCATCAGGGACGGAAGGAGGAGCGAAAATGAAGGCAGATGGATATGGCAGGAAACCCGGTTCCCTTCTGGTGATTGTTTTCCTGACCGTGATTCTCACGCTCCTGCTGGCAGGCGGAACCGCCTATTTCATGGGTTATCTACGGGTCCCTGCGCCATCAGAGGAACACCCTCAAATTGACCACAAAACCGCCATGTCCGACACAAAAAAAGAAAAAATTCTTTACTGGCGGGCCCCCATGAACCCCACCGAAATCTATGACAAACCGGGGAAAAGCGCCATGGGCATGGACCTGGTGCCCGTTTATGAAGACGACATGACCGACCCGGAGGCGGTGAAAATCGACCCCGTCACCCAGCAGAACATGGGGATCCGCCTTGGAAAGGTCACCAAAGGGCCGCTTATTCATACCTTTCGGACCTACGGACATATTACCCCGGATGAGACCCTGACCGCCCAGGTAAACCTGAAAACCAGCGGATGGATTGAAAAACTCCATGTGGATTTTACGGGGAAATATGTGGAAAAAGGAGAGCCCCTGTTTGACCTGTATTCTCCCGAGTTGGTGGCGGCTCAGGAAGAATATCTGGTGGCTTTCCGCACCGTGGGGCAATCC
Organism: Deltaproteobacteria bacterium; assembly: GCA_019314425.1. Taxonomy (GTDB): domain Bacteria; phylum Desulfobacterota; class DSM-4660; order Desulfatiglandales; family Desulfatiglandaceae; genus NaphS2. The sequence continues at coordinate 4,939 of JAFCZI010000002.1, forward strand.
CGAAGCACCGGCAGGAAGAGCCTGCGGGATTCTTCCAGAAGCAGACTCCGGTTTTTTGACGTTCCGGAAAGTGAGATCGAGGCCCTGGAAGAATCTGGGAAGGTCAAGAAGACCGTGATGATCCGGTCCCCCTTGAGTGGATTTGTGATCCGGAGAAATGCCGAAGAAGGCGCCTATATCAAAGCGGGGAGCATGGTTTTCCGGATCGCCGACCTCTCACAGGTCTGGGTGGATGTCCATATTTATGAGTATGAGCTTTCCATGGTCCAAAAGGGCCAGCAGGCGGAGATGACGCTGCCCTACCTGCCTGGCAAGACATTTTCAGGCACGGTGGCATACGTGTATCCTTATCTACAACCCAAGACAAGGGATCTGGTCATTCGCCTCGTGTTTCAGAACCCCGAAATGGAATTGAAACCGGAGATGTATGCCGACATACGGATCAACAGCGCCCTAAAAGGGGAAGGATTGACGATCCCTTCGGAAGCGGTCATCCGAACGGGACGAAGAAACGTGGTATTCATCAGCGCGGGCAATGGAAAATTCCTTCCGAGGGATGTGATCCTCGGTCCTTTGCTGAATCATGGACGGGTGCAGGTTCTCGCCGGGCTGACCGATGGAGAATCGGTGGTCATTTCGGGCCAGTTCCTCCTGGATTCCGAAAGCAATCTCAAAGAGGCCGTGCGGAAGATGATGGATGCGAAGGTTATAGGGAAGGCGAAGAAGGAGGAAGCGGGTTTTTTTGAGGATATGGAATAAGGCATGATCGAAAAGATTATCACATGGAGTGTGCAAAACAGGCTCATGGTGGTCCTGTGTACCGTTTTCGTGATTGTGGCGGGACTCCTTGCCATGGGGAAAACCCCCATAGACGCCATTCCCGACCTTTCCGACGTGCAGGTGATCATCTACACCGAATATCCGGGGCAAGATCCCCGGGTGGTGGAAGACCAGGTCACCTACCCTCTCACCACGGCCATGATGAGCGTGCCCTTCGCAAAGGGGGTCCGTGGATACTCCTTTTTCGGCTATTCCTTCGTCTACATCATTTTTGAAGACGGGACGGATCTTTACTGGGCCCGTTCAAGGGTCCTCGAATACCTTAATTTTGTGGCAGGAAAACTCCCTCCGGGGGTAACACCGAGCCTTGGCCCCGACGCCACAGGCGTTGGCTGGGTCTATGAATATGTATTGAAGGACACCTCCCGTACCCATGACCTCCAACAACTCAGGAGCATTCAGGACTGGTTTCTCCGGTACGAACTGGCATCCGTTCCCGGTGTTTCAGAAGTGGCCGGCATGGGCGGTTTCGTGAAGCAGTACCAGGTGGAGGTGGATCCCAACAAGCTGCTGGCCTTCGACCTCTCCATCGAAAAAGTGAGAACCGCCATCCTCAGATCCAACAGGAATGTGGGCGGCAAGCTCGTGGAGATGGCTGAAACGGAATTCATGGTGCGGGGGTTGGGATATATCAGCTCCCTTCAGGATATCGAGCAGATTGCCCTGGGTGTGGACCGGCAGGGAACGCCCATCCTGCTGAAACATATCGCCCACATCCATTTAGGGCCCGAATTGCGACGGGGCATCATGGAATGGGACGGTGAAGGCGAAGCGGTGGGCGGCATCGTGATTATTCGCTCCGGCGAGAACGCGCTTGAGGTTATCGAAAAGGTCAAAGAAAAGCTGAAGGAATTGCAACGGGGGCTGCCGGCGGGTGTGGTCATTGAAGAGGGGTACAACCGTGCCGACCTGATCAGAAGCGCCATTCATACCCTGAAACGCAAGCTCATGGAAGAAATGACGGTGGTGGCCCTCATCTGTCTCATTTTCCTGCTCCATTTCCGCTCGGCCTTTGTAGCCATTTTTACCCTGCCCGTGGGCATTCTGATGGCCTTTATCGCCATGAAGATTCTGGGAATCAGTGCCAATATCATGAGCCTTTCCGGTATTGCTATCGCCATAGGTGTCATGGTGGACGCCTCGGTTGTTCTCGTTGAAAATGCCCACAAACACCTGGCCCGGGACGCGAACAAGAAACCCCATACAGCCATCATCCTGGACTCAGCAAAAGAGGTGGGGCCGGCGCTCTTTTACAGCCTCCTGATCATCACGGTTTCTTTCCTGCCGGTCTTCAGCTTGATGGAAGAGTCCGGCCGGCTGTTTAAACCGCTGGCCTACACCAAAACCTTTGCCATGGCCGCATCCGCCGTGCTGGCCATCACCGTTTTTCCGGTACTCATGACCTTCTTCGTACGGGAAAAGACCTTCCCTCCCGAGACGACCCGACAGCAGAGGCTTGTGATATGGATTATTTCCGCAGCAGGCGCACCCGTTCTGGTGGTGGCAGGGGGAATCGCGGGATTGGCGCTTCCTGATTGGTCCCTGGCGGCGGCAATGGGCGTTTCCCTGTTTGCCCTGGTATGTCTTGTGCCCCAGCGGATCATTGAGGAATCAAAAAATCCCCTGAGCCGGTTTTTTATCCGCATCTACCGGCCCATCATTCTCCGGGTCCTGAAGTGGCCCAAAGTCACGGTGCTGATCTCCCTGCTGCTGCTGGGGATCACCCTTTTCCCCCTCTCGCGTCTGGGCAGCGAGTTCATGCCGCCGTTGAACGAGGGAAGCCTTCTTTACATGCCCACCACCCTTCCGGGAATTTCCATCACCAAGGCCAGGGAACTGCTCCAGCAAACGGACAAAATCATCCAGAGTTTCCCGGAAGTCCAGCATACCCTGGGCAAGATCGGCCGGGCCGATACCGCCACCGATCCGGCACCTCTTTCCATGATCGAAACCACCATCACCCTGTGGCCCGAGGTGGTGCATGAAAAGGTCCCCGTCAAACGGTTTTTTTCAAACTGGCCGGGCTGGCTGAAAGAACCGTTAACCTGGGTCTGGCCCGAGATCCGGGACGGAAGAATCCTGCACCAGTGGCGCCGGAAAAAGATCCAACGTTTTTTCACTTCCTGGCCCGACGGGTTAAAAAAGCCCCTCTCGTGGATCTGGCCTGAAGAACGGTATATTACTATGGATGAACTGGTGGCAAAACTGGACCGGGCGGTTCGTTTCCCCGGGCTTACAAACGCATGGACCATGCCCATCAAAACCCGTATCGACATGCTTTCCACCGGAATCAAGACGCCGGTGGGGATCAAGGTTATGGGGCCGAACCTTCAGGTCCTTACAGATCTGGGGGCAGAAATAGCAGCGGTGGTGGGTCAAATTCCAGGGACCCTTTCCGCCTATTCCGAGCGGATTACGGGGGGAAACTACCTGGATTTCAAGATCAGGAGAGATCAGATCGCGCGATACGGCCTTACGGTTGCCGACGTGCAGGATACCATTGTCACAGCTATCGGCGGAAAAAATATCACCTATACGGTGGAAGGACTGGAGAGATATCCGGTGAACCTTCGCTACAGCCGGGAATTGCGGGACAACATCGATCTGTTGAAAAGAGTCTTGGTCACCGCGCCTACCGGCGCCCACATCCCGCTGGGGCAACTGGCCACCATTTCTATCCACAAGGGACCGGCCGCCATCAAGACGGAAAACTCTCGGCCCACCGCCTGGATTTATGTGGATCTCACGGGTGTGGACGTGGGAACCTACGTGGAAAAAGCCAGAGATATTGTATCCCGGCAGGTGAAGCTGCCCGTCGGTTACGCCATGGTATGGTCCGGGCAGTACGAATACATGGAAAAGGCTCGCAAAACGCTCAATCTGGTGGTACCCTTGACCCTGGCGATTATTTTCATTTTACTCTATCTGCATTTTCATAGCTTCAGCGAGGCGTTCATTGTCATGGCAAGCCTTCCCTTCGCCCTTGTGGGGGGCGTGTGGCTCCTTTATCTGCTGGATTACAACCTCTCGGTCGCGGTGGTGGTGGGCTTTATCGCCCTGGCAGGGCTGGCTGCGGAAACAGGGGTGGTGATGCTGGTTTATCTGGACCAGGCATTTGACCGCAGAATTCGGGAGGGAACCATAAAATCCCCTGGAGGGATGCGGGATGCCATTCTGGAGGGGACAGTGGAGAGGGTGCGGCCCAAGCTCATGACCGTATCCACCACGCTTATCGGTCTTCTGCCCATCATGTGGGGCATGGAGACCGGATCGCAGGTCATGAAACGCATTGCGGCCCCCATGGTGGGCGGGCTGATTTCATCCACCATTTTGACACTGGTGATTATTCCGGCTGTTTATGCCCTCTGGAAGGGTTGGAACCTGAGAAAAGGAGATGGAAAATGAAAAATTCTATTGTTGCACCGGTTTTGAGAGTTGCTTTTTTTCTGTTTATGACATCTGTTTTTGCCATGGTAAGTTCAGGGGTCGCCGGAGATCACCCCGACAACCCGGGGATCAAGATCCATACATCCACTGTGGACGGTTACGGATTGAACTACTCCCTGTACCATTTTCCGGAGAGAAAGACGCAGCACCTGATGGTCTCCATTGCCGGTCCGGATGGAGCCGCCATTGAAAAGGGGAAGGTTGGCTTTCTCGTGACGGGACCTGACGGTTCCAAACAGAAGGCCATGGCCATGGGCATGAAAGGCGCTTACGGCGCGGATATGGATTTCAGCCAAAAGGGTTTTTACACCATAAAAACAAAGGCGGTTTTTGGGGATAAAAAGCGCTTTGATCGTTTCGAATACGAGGTGAAGTAGATACCCAAATGGCAATCAAAAGCCTTCAAAAACGCCTCACTCTCCTGGTGCTGCTTCCCGTTTCCCTGGTTCTGTTATTCGTCGGGATTTTCGGGTTTATTTACGTGAAAGGGATCCTTTTCGCCGAATGGCAGGATGCGTCTATCGTGAAGCTCCAGAGGGCCGCCCACCAGATCGACATGAAACTTGGGCGCATCACGGACTGGCTTCAGATGTTTCATCGTACGTCAGAAGGCAGAGGGGGGGGCATTGATACAAGCGTGGATACTCCAGCAGTTACGGGACATGGAAGGGGTCGAAAGCGCGGAATTGAAATGGGAAACCGGCCATAATCCAGAACCGGCGATGATGATGCGTATGGGAGACCATTCTTCCGGCGAAAGACGGATGATGCGTTTCCAGAAGGCAAAACCCCTTAAGGTGACTTCTCCCTACTTCGATGCGAAAACAGGGACGGAAACAGTGACGGAAACAGTGAACCTCATATCCCACCTCAAGAATGAATCCGATAAGGTGGTGGGAACCCTCGAGGATAAAAAGGAAATTCAGGATAAAGTTGAAGGGTGTGCAGGAGGAGGCAGCGCTGTATGGGGTTGAATCAATGTACTCCGCTAGTTTAATGGATGTCCCCATATCCCCTCACAAGATGCTCAAACAAAAATAACGGAAATAATCCGGACTTCAGAGCCAATTCCAAAATGTTCAATTTTATTCGAGGTCAAGGAAGGCGAATTTTTTAACCGAAGGAATATATTGGATATTTCGAGGATTAACCCCTTTTATTAAGAACGGGTGAGTTTGACGCAGAGATCGGGCAAAAGGGGGCGTTTTGAAACTGGCTCTTCAGATTAAGAGAGTCGCAAATGCGCCACCTGCCACATCAAAACGAAAAAGCGCTGGTCATCGGATCCGGTATCGGGGGGTTGAGTATGGCCATCATCCTCTCCAAACTTGGTTTTGGTGTGACGGTTGTCGAAAAAAACCGGCAACCCGGCGGCATGCTCCGAAGTTATGTTCGTCAGGGGATTCACTGCAATGTGGGATTGCACTATCTGGGGGCGCTGGATCGGGGGCAGGTCCTTCGGCGGTTGTTTGACTACCTTGGGATTACCGAAAAACTGCCGCTTAAACGTATGGGGGTCGATGGGCCGGTGGATCGCTACTATTTCACCAACGCCGTCGCCGGCCCCCGCCAATTTGATATGCCCGTCGGATTTGATGCCTATGAAGCCCATTTGAAGGAGGCTTTTCCACAAGAGCAGGGGGCCATTGACGGCTTCATGGCGCTGCTGCGCCAAAGTGCCGGCGAACTGGATCGGCTTGAATTTCTTTTCAGAAATCAGCCGGTGGCCAATCTGATCGATCAAGCCGAACCGCTGTGGGAGGTGCTGGATCGGCTGGGATGTTCGCCCGGGCTCAAGGGTGTGTTGAGCGTTCCATCGGTGTGGATCGGGGTCCCGCCGCCCCTGTGTCCGCAATTTTACCATACGATCACCCTGGCAAGTTACCTCTTTTCCGCCTGGCGGCTGGAAAGCCATGGCGCCCATTTGGTAAAGTTACTGGTTGAACAATTGACCCATCTGGGGGGCAGGGTCCTTTGCGGGCAAGCTGTTCACCGCATTAATGTTCGCGGGGGGCATGCAACAGGGGTTACCCTGGAAAACGGGGAGCAGCATGATGCGCCGCTGGTGGTCGGTACGGTGCATCCCAACGTCGTGGTGGACCTGATGGGGCCGAATGATGTCAAACCTTCCTATCGGCGCAGAATCACGGGGCTTGTGAATACCGACGGCATGTTTGCGATCAATGCCGTTGTGCCCGCGGGCGCCCACAAACCCCTGCCCTATAATGTGTTTTCCATGAAAACCGATACCGACGGGACGGTCCATGATGTGATCTATACACAGTTGCGGCCCAGTGGACGGCCCGAATCCCTGTTGCTCACGCTCATTACCCGTGGGTACGACGAAATTATGGGAACCATGGGAGAAGACGCGCAGCGGGTATCGGGGCGCCGACTATGGGGCCGCTAAAATGGCGCTGGCCCGCGCGCTTGTTAAAAAAATCGAGCCGGTCACCGGTCGATTGGAGGGTCTGGAAGTGATCGATACCTACACACCCCTGACCATTCGGGACTGGGTCAACAGTCCCAGGGGCTCTGCATATGGCGTGATGCGATCGGACCGGCAAATGTTATCGGCGGCCCTGCTGAACCGGACCGCAGTGAAAGGGTTGTATCTGGCCGGTCAAAGTATCATGGCCCCCGGCATTCTGGGAACAATTCTGGGATCGCTGGTCACTGCAAAGTTTATTGTGGGGCCGGAGCGTTTCGGCAAAGAGGTTCAATTATGAAAATTAAGTGGACGGCGATGATGTTGATATTGTTGTTTGCAGCCGATACGGCAACGGCTGTTGGTCTGCCGGGCGGCGCACCGACGAACGTCGGTTACACAAATGCGGATGTGGTTCTGCTGGTGTTGTACATCTTGCTGGCACTGGTTTTTTCCTTCCTCTGCAGTATAGCTGAAGCGGTCCTCCTGAGCATTACGCCCTCCTATATTGCGGAGCTTCGTGGCAGAAGGCCCAACCTCGCAGCGTTGCTGAAACACTTGAAGCAGGACCGTATCGACCAGTCTCTGGCAGCCATTCTCACATTGAACACCATCGCCCATACGGTGGGGGCCATCGGCTCTGGGGCCAAAGCGACGGTGGTGTTCGGCAGCGCCTGGTTTGGCATCTTTTCGGCGATCATGACACTGATGATCCTTTTCCTCTCTGAAATTATCCCCAAAACCATCGGCGCCGTCCACTGGCGAAAACTGGCTGGACCCACCGCGCAATTTGTTCGCGGATTGATTTGGGCACTGTATCCCCTGATCTGGGTCTCGAAAGCGCTGACCCGCCTGGTTGCACAGGGAAGAAGCGCCCATATGTTCAGCCGAAAAGAATTCATCGCCATGGCCGGCATCGGGGAACGCGCCGGGAAAATCGACCCGCGTGAATCGCGGATCATCCGGAATCTGTTCCGGTTCGATTCGCTGACGGCCAGCGACATCATGACGCCGCGGACGGTGATTTCGGGATTTCCGCAGGACATGAGCGTCACCGAGGCTCTGGATGCCAAATCATCCATGACCTTCTCGCGTCTGCCGCTCTATCAGGCGGATCTGGACCACATCACCGGATTCATTCTCAAGGACGACTTGCTGAACGCCAAGGCGAAGGGTCACGGCCACGTCAAACTCGAAACATTGAAACGAGAAATCAAAACGGCGCCAGGCAACATGTCCCTTTCGGACCTGTTCGGATTTCTGCTCGACAACCGCCAGCACATCGCGCTGGTGGTCGATGAGTACGGCGGAACCAAAGGGCTGGTGACCACCGAAGATGTGGTCGAAACCCTGCTGGGCATGGAGATCGTCGACGAGATGGACAGGGTCCAGGATATGCAGGTCCTGGCAAGGCAGCAATGGGCCAAGCGGGTCAAAGCACTTGGATTGGACGTCGATGGCGGATGAATCAGAACGGGCCGTCAAGATATCGGGAAAACCGCTGAGCAGGATCAGGAACCAGGTTATTCAGAACTACCCCCCTATACCTGGCTGCAAAAATATGAAAGACGGGTAGGCGTGGTTATTTTCCGCTCTTGGCGGACTGGCCCATGTCCACCATTTTTTGTCCACCAACGTATTCAGTGGATTTACAAACGGTGATGTGCTCCATTTTCTGGGTGATTTCCTTGATGCGATTGCACTGCTCCTTAATGTCCTGCAGGCTTTTGCTGTCGGGATTTTCCTTCATGGCTTCGCTGAGGACCAGATACATATACTGCAACGGCTGATTGATTTCGTGACATGTAGCGCCAGCAATCTCAAGCACCCCTTCCAGCTTTTCCCGGTCCAGTCGTTCCTTTTGAGCACGAACCTGGTCCGTGATGTCGCGGGTTGCTGCTAACAGGCACTTCTCATTCCCATAATTGATCATCTCGGCGGACCAGAGCATCTGCCGGATTTCCCCGGATTTCATGCGGAATTCCACCTCCAGATTGCGAACCACGCCCTTTTCCCTGAGGATCTTAACCATGTCAACCCGCTTCTGAGGATCGACCCATATTCCCAGCTCAACCGAGGCTCGACCCAGAATCTCCGACCGGGTATAGCCGGTGGTTCGCAAAAAGGCATCGTTCACATCAACGTAAAAACCTTCCAACGTGGAAATGACGAACCACTCAGGGCTCGAACGAAAGGCTTTTGCGAACTTGTCCTCTGAAATATTGAGCGCTTCCTGGGTATGTATGCACTTGGTGTTATCCATGAAATACCCCAAGACAGCTTTTCTCCCCTCGTAATTGATAGATATCACCGTCTCGATGATCCACCGGATCTCATCCTGCTTGGTTAAAACCCGATGCTCATAGGGACTCGCAAGTTGACCCTTCAGCATACGGATGGCATTCTCCCGGACGAGCTGTTTATCATCCCGATGCACAATTCTCAACGAATTCATGTTGGTAATCTCAGCTTCACTGTAACCTGTGATTTGCTGAAACTCGGGATTTACGAAAACAAACTTCCCGTCTTGAATAATGTAAATGCCGATGGGTGAATTTAGAAATATATTGGCAAAAAAATCCGACGGGCCTCCATATCTGGTTTGAAACACCTTCTGAATATCCGGATGATGCTCAATGGCCCTTAAAAACTGCCCCGTACGACGTCCCAGTCGACGTCGGAGGATATCTGTGGCTTTCCACATGATGGCATATCCATTATCATGGTTTTCATCCATGAGCCGGACAAGGTCTTTTCCGCAGATAGCGATGATCTCGGTGGGCTCCACGCAGACAGCGGTGGCCGTGTAGCTGGAACCGGGAAACAGGGAGGACCAGCCAAAGGAAAATCCCGCTTTCATGGCCCCCATGGAGACGCTGATCGTGTCGGAAGCGTCCACTTCCAGGAGCACTTTTCCTTCCTTCAGCATGTAAAGCAAGTCCGCATCATCACCCTGCTGAAATATAACATCCCGTTCGCTAAAAACGCGCATCTCCAATAACGGGACCATTTTTCCCAACATGGCATCACTCACGTTTTCCAGCAGTATAATTTTCCTCAAATCATCAAACGCAATCATTGTTACGGTCTCCGTTTCACTTTCAGGTGAAAATAAAAATCAACACGAGGAACAGGGTCGATACACCGGCGCCGATCCCGATGGGCACGGTGCCACCCATCATACCCGTATACAGGTTCATTTTTTTTATTCTTAACCGTTCTCCCCGAAGCCCCATGAGAATCCATATACTGACCATCACGATCAGGGACAATCGTGCGGCGATATCTTTTGAACCCGTACAAAGGGTTCCAACAATACCTTTTACGAAAATACGGTCACAAAACCGGTTCAAGCCGTTCAGAATACGGTCGAAAATAAGGAAGAATACTTTGCCCCCTTTCCGGTAAAACCAATCCGCGTCCAAGTTGATACACCTGATTTCCGCCGGATAAATGCCAGCCCGCAGAAGCAGTGTAAACGCCAGTGCCGAGAAGAACAGGAGCTGGGTCTGACCCACCACATGGGGTGCCGTATAGGGCACATAATCGACGGGATATGGGAGCAACGCATACAGTGGGGCGGGATAGACACCAATAAAAATGCACAAAAACGCCGCGATTCCCATGGCCAAGAGCATGTGGGGGGGCGCTTCTTTCGGCCGTAGCCCGGAATCATGGGAGAAAAAAGCAAAATAGGGAATCTTGATGCCCGCATGATGAAACACACCGGCGGAGGCAAAGAGCAGAATAAACCAGACAATTCTCATATTCCCGCTTGCAGCAGCATCCATCACCATGGATTTGCTCACAAAACCGCTGAAAAGCGGAAAAGCGGATATGGAGGCGGCCCCCACCATACAGAATATGCAGGTCAGCGGCATGGTCCGGTACAATCCACCCAGGTCCGTCCCGTTGATTTTCCCCGTCCGGTACATGACGGCCCCCATGCTCATGAACAGAAGCCCTTTGAACAGGATATCATTAAAGGCATGGCAGACCGCACCGTTGATGGCCAGGGCCGTCCCGATGCCGATACCGCACACCATGAACCCCACCTGGTTCACCAGACTGTAAGCCAGGACCCGTCTCAAATCATTTTCAATGACCGCATAAAAGATCGGAAACCCCGTCATCACCGCCCCGATCCAGATGAGAGCCTCAGTACCGGGAAAACTGCGTGCCAGGGCATAGACCGCCACCTTGGTGGTGAACGCACTCAGGAAAATGGTGCCGGTGATGGTGGCTTCGGGGTAGCTGTCCGTGAGCCACGGATGAAACAGTGGCCAGGCACAATTGAGGCCGAATCCCAGAAAGATGAGGTAGCTGCCCAATCCGTCCAGCCCCAGGTAACCAAAGTGTATGGAACCGGTCTGATTCACATGGATCACGATGCCTGCCAGCAAACACAGCCCCCCGGCCGCATGAACCAGCAGGTACCGGTACCCCGCACCCAACGCGGCTTCTGTGCGACGGGCCCAGATCAGGAAAATTGAGCTTACGGTCAGCATTTCCCAGAAAATGAAAAAACTGAAGAGATCACCGGCAAAAACCGCTCCCAGGGCGCTTCCCGCATAAAGGAGGCCTGCCACCAGCTGAAGATTATCTTTCACATGGAGGGCATAGAGGATCGCAATAAAACTGATGAGGTGAAAAACATAAGCGAACAACAGACTGAGTTTGTCCACCCGTCCCAGAACCAGGTGGTAGTCCAGAAAATCGATCCTGAAATGGGTGCCCTCCCCCAGAACCATCAGATTCAGGAAGCCGATCACGGGGATCAAAAGCATCCAGGCACTTTTGAGACGTCCCGGAATGAAGGGAACCAGCAGTGCGCCTACAACGAAAATAATTACCGGAGGAACCGCATCAGTCATAGTAGTCCTCGTCTCTTTTGACCAGGGGCCGCAGAAAGTATTTCGCCACAATCACCAGCACCACGCAGGCCACAAACCCATAGACCGCATAAAACTCGGGCCAGGCTTCCCATCCGAAATGAGGATGTTTGTGGAGCAAAAACTCGATCAGCAACAGCACCACCAGGGACGCGTAAAAACAGCCCAACAGAATTTTGACGTTTCTGGGGTTGTCAAACAGGTATTTTTTTTCGGGTTCCGTATCGGGCGCTTTCATAGTTTTTCTCCAGTAGGGGCAGGTCTTGTGCCTGCCCTTTCAACGGGCAGGCACAAGACCTGCCCCTACACAACCAATCGGGTTCATTTCCCCGCAATTCAAAACAGCGTATGGTAAAGGATCAATGTCAGATACAGAGAGCCCACCGTAATGGAAATAAAAAAGGCCATTCTGTACCCCGGCACCGGTTCATGGTTGAGCTCCATTTTCTCTTGATTGTTTTCAGTCATTTAAATCCACCTACCCTCCCCCGATAAACCGGGCCGCCATACTGGCCAACCTGAAAAAAGGCTCGGGATAAAAGAACAGGACCACCGAGATAAAGGCGGTAATCACCGGGGGCGTCACACAGAATATGGGTGCCTCCTGAACCCTGTTTTCAAACATGGCCGTTCCCGGCGGCGGGAAAAAAGCCCGGTAAACCACCGGCATGAAATAAGCGGCATTGAGCAGGGAACTTCCGAGAAGCACAAACAGAAACGTTATCTGGTTGGCTTCCAATGTCCCCAGCACCAGGTACCACTTGCTGATGAACCCGCCGGTGGGCGGAAGCCCGATAATGCTCAGGGAACCCACGAAAAAGGCCCCCATGGTCCAGGGCATTCGTCTGCCGATACCCACCATCTCACTGATGTTTCTCTTTCCCGTGGCCACAAATATGGCACCGGCGCAGAAAAACAGGGTGATCTTTCCAAAGGCATGCATGGCAATATGGAGCATGCCACCGGTGATTCCTTTGGGGGACAAAAGACCCACCCCCAGAATAATATACGACAATTGGCCGATGGTGGAAAAAGCCAGCATCCGTTTGAGGTTATCCTGGCTGAGGGCGATGAGTGATGCCACGATGATCGTCACCGATGCAATGACACAGATGACGACGCCAAGATCGAATTGCCCCAACAGTTCCGTGCCGAACACCCCGGTGATAATGCGGACAATACTGAAAACCCCCACTTTGACAACGGCCACCGCATGCAGAAGCGCGCTCACAGGCGTCGGGGCTACCATGGCGGCCGGCAGCCATCCGTGGAAGGGCATGATGCCCGCCTTGGCGAAACCGAAAATAAAAAAAACCAGCAGAACCCCCGCAAGCCCCTGGTTGCAGGCACCCGCCAGGAAACCCTGGTTTGCAAATTCAAGGGTGCCGGTCAAATGATAACAGACCAGCATGGCAGGTAGGACCAACCCGATGGAAGTTCCCAGAATGTAGGTGAGATATTTTCGACCTGAGGCCCGTGCTTCCGGGTCCTGGTGATGGGTCACCAGCGGGTACGTGGCCAGGGAGAGCATTTCGTAGAAAAGATAAAGGGTCAGCAGGTTGGCCGAAAACGCCACGCCGATGGTGGCGGACAGGGCCAGCGCAAAAAAAACAAAATACCGGGTCTGGCTGTGTTCCTTAAGCCCCCGCATGTAACCGATGGAATAGGCGCTGGTCACAATCCAGAGGGATGCCGCCACACAGGCGAACAACATGCCCAGTGCATCCACACGGAATTTGATGGCCACCCCCGGGACGACCTCGACCAGGGTATAGACAATCTGGTTGCCTGCAAGAATTACGGGCAACATGGAAAGAATCAGCAGCAGTTTCACGGCTGCCGCAGCAAAGGTCCAGCCTTCTCGAAGATTGGGTTTTTTGCACAATACCAGGAGCGGGACCACGCAAATGGACACCAGAACCGCGATCAGGGGTTTTATGGATTGAATGGTTTCCATTAATCAGCCTAAAAGCCCTGTTTCAGTAAAATGGGATTAATAAGATGGTTCACAATACCTCCCGTGTAAAGCCCCACCACAATCAGACCAATTGAAACAATGAGCAGGGGGACCAACATGCTCGCGGGCGCCTCCATTACACCTTCTTGAGATGAACCATGCCCGTGATGATCCTCAAAATCACCGTAGTAACTGATCTCAATCACCCTGAAGAAAAGGACGACGTTTACCAGGCTGCTGAACAGCAGTGCCGCCACAAACCCGTACTGCCCGGCCTCCAGGCCACCCGATATGAGGTACCATTTGCTGAAAAACCCACAGGTGGGCGGCACACCGATGATGCTCAAAACACCCGCCACCAAACAGGCCATGGTCACCGGCATTTTCGAAAATAACCCTTTCAGCCGATCGAGCTCCAGCCCGCGAACGCGATAATAAATGCTGCCGGCGCAGAGAAAAAGGCACAGGGTCATGATGGCATCATTAAAAATGTGAAGGATGGCCCCGGTCATGCCGGCATTGTTCCCCAGCCAGACGCCGCCCATCATATATCCGATTTCAGAAACGATAATATAACAGAGCATCCGTTTCAGGTTTTTCTGAGCCAGGGCAAACACAGCGCCCGCCACAATGGCCAGGCTTGACAGCCACACCATCGGATCTCCTATTTTCAGGATGACAAAGGCAAAATCAACAGAGAAGACGGTCAGTATGAGCCGGATGAGCACATAAACCATCACTTTGGTCATGAGAGGGGCAATCAGGCTGCTGGCGGCCGTCGGCGCAAAACCGTAGGCATTGGGGAGCCACATGTGCAGGGGGAAAAATGCCATTTTGATGCCCACCCCCACCATACAGAAGATGAAGGCCATGACGATGGCGCTGCTGTGATACAGCGGGGGCAGCAGGGTCGCTACATCCACCATGTTGAGCGAGCCGGTCATGATATACAGATAGCCCACCCCCAGCAGGTAGAAACATCCCCCCACGGTGCCCACAAAGAGATAATTCAGGGCGGAAATGGCCGCACGCCCTTTTCCCATGCCGATAAGGGCATAACTGGTGAGGGAAGCCACCTCCAGGAGTACATAAAGGTTGAACAGGTCTCCGGTGAGCAGAATGCCCGTGAGCCCCACGATAAAAAGCAGATAGAGGCTGTAGAATGCCCCCGCTTTCTCTGGTGTTTCGTCGGCCACGTTTTTCCGGGTGGCAATGAGGTTGATGAACGCGAGAACCGTGACCACCGTCACCACCAGCGCGTTTAAATAATCCACGTGATAACCGATTCCCCACGGTGTCTCCCATCCCCCCATCCGGTATTCCACCAGGCCGGTTGTGGCCACCCGCCCCAGTAAACACACCGATAACCCTGCCGATAACCCCATTCCCACAACGGTTAGGGGAAAGCAGAGCGACTTCTTAACCCAAGCCGCCCCGCTGACCACAAAAGCAAACAAAAACGGCAGGATAACAATCAGTGCGGGATAGTGATCGGTCATTCTGACCTCAACTGCATGAGTATTTCATCTTCTTCAAGGGTTTTGTGCTTCCGATAGACCTTTATGGCCAGGGCCAGGGCCACTCCGAAGGTGGACACGGAAACCACGATGGCCGTTAGCATCAGCACATGGGGCAGCGGATTGATGTAGAGGGTGGGGTCCACCCCGTGATGACCGGCACCGTGATGCAAAATGGGAATTGTGGCCCCTTCTTTACATCCGACGGACACGTAAAAAAGGATGATGGAGGTTTGAAAAATATTCATCCCCACCAGTTTCTTAATGAGGTTGTTCTTGGCGATCATGGCGTAAAGGCCGATCATCATTAAAATAACGCACAGCCAGTAATTGTATTTACCCAGAATGGCCACCATCAAATCGCTCATTTTCTATAATCCCTCATCCTGCCTGCCATCCGAGCTCAAGTTGTTATAGATGGAAATCATGACCGCCATCACCGTAATACCCACGCCGACTTCAACGCCCAGTATGCCCAATGAACGGGCTTCAATTTCATTGGTGAACAGGATACTGCTCAGGCCTGCGTAATCCAGAAAATTCCGCCCCAGAAGGATGCACAGGGCGCCGATGCCTGAATAGAGGAGAACACCGACAGCCATGAGGATGTGAATGGTCTTTTCACTGACACGCCCGATGGCGGTACGCATGTCGTGGCTGATGGCGATAAGAATCACGCTGGCCCCTAAAATCACCCCCCCCTGAAAACCGCCGCCGGGGCTGTGATGTCCATGGGCAATCACGTAGAGCCCGAAAAGTTGAACAAAAGGCGCCAGGATTCTGCAAACCGCTTTAACAATCAGATCGTATGGGGTCCAGAGGGTGTCGATTCGTTCAAATTCACTGGAGGCGTCAGGGATTTTGCCACTCTTGATGTGCAGGGTGACGCCGGTGGCCACATGGCGATAATAGCTGTCCTCGTCCCGATTCCTGAACAGCCTTAACAAGACAAAACATCCCAAGCCCGCGCAAAAAATAACGCCGGTTTCAAACATGGTGTCAAAACCACGGTAATCGGCCAGCACCGCCGTTACCACGTTGGGAACGGAAGTCTCTTCAAAGGCTTTTGTAAGATGGTAGGTGGCAATATGGGTGCTGGCGGGCGATGCGGGATCACCCCAGGAGGGAAAGTCCTGTGTGGCATAGAGCAGAAGGGCTCCTGTCAGAATAACGATGATCAAGCCGATCGCCTTCAATCCTTGGTCCTCCGGGTGGTTCGAAATACGGCGGCCACAAAAAAAACAGTGCTGACACCGGCCCCCACGGATGCCTCGGTAAATGCCACATCCACCGCCCCCATGGTGGCCCAGAGCAGGCACATGAGAAAACTGTAAGCCCCAAACAAAATGGCGCAGCCCAGCAGGTCTTTCACCTGTATGGCGCCAATGGCCGCAACAATCACCAGAATCAGAATGGCCAGGTCCAGTTCCCAGATCATGGTCTATTTCCCCTTGTCCTTTTTTGTCCACGGCCGCATTCCCGCCCGGAACCCCGCATCCACAATGGCATGGGTAGCGGTGGGATTCAGGATGAAAATGAACAGCACAATCAGCAGTATTTTAAGGCTTGTGAGAATAGCCGACCACGAAAATTCGTGCAGGTTAAAAAGGGCTACGGCCAGCACCATGAGAAAAGATCCCAGGGTGTCCATCTTGCCGGCCGGATGCAGCCGGGTATAAAAATCCGGGAAGCGAAGGATTCCCACCGCGCCGCCGGCAAAAAAAATCAATCCTAAAATAAGTAGTAATACCACGATGATATCGATCATAATCAACATCCTTCTTTAATCACTCTTCATACAACCCTTTGCGTTTCTGGAAATACCTGGACGCCGCCAGGACCGCCACGAAATTGAGCAGCGCGTAAGCTAGGGCGATATCCACAAACATATCCAGACGTCCATAAATCAGCCCGATCAAAAGGAGGAGGATAACGGTCTTGCTGCCGATGGCGTTGACGCCGATCAGACGGTCCAGAACCGTAGGGCCGAAAACCGCTCGATACAGTGAAGCAACCATCAGGAGACATAAAAAAAGCCCCGCATACAGAAAAACATCCGTCATCATTCGTCCTCAAAGGCTCTCGCAATCCTTTTTTCCATTTCCCCCGGAAGGGGCTCTCCGGATTTTTTGTCAATGGCATGCACCTGAAAGGCGCCGTTCACTGAGACGTACATGGTGATGGTACCTGGGGTCAGGGTAATGGAGTTGGCAAAGGTCACCAGGGAAAGCTCTTTTTTAAGCGTGCTGTCAAACCGAATAATCTGGGGGTCAATCAAATCCATCATTCGGGGATGAAACACCAGATACAGGACATGAAGATTTGCCAGAACCACCTGGTACAGCAACCATGGGACATAACCGATCACACGCATCCCGTGCCGAAAAAAACCCCGGGTTCTTGATTCGGGAAACAGAAGATCGCCCGAAATAATACTCACAATGGCGCAGGAAATGAGGCCAAGGCTCATGTGAAACAGATCAAATTTTCCTGAAAGAATCACCCATAGGCATATCAGGACAATGAAGGTCAGAAACCGCGAAAAAACGGGTCTTGGGGCGGGGTGTTCGGGCGAGCCAGCGGGATTTTCGCCGAACGTGTTCACACCGTGATGGGTTTTCACTTCTGCCAAATGTTCCTTCAAAAGATGACCCCTTCCCTTCTATTTAGTGTCTGAACGAAAACTAGGATTTTTCGTCAAGGTCAAGGAAGATCAAAATTTTAACCACAGGAATACATTTTGGTATTTCGAGGATTAAAATTTTTATCTGACGCAGAGACTGGCGGAAAAGACAGTTTTCGTTCGGGCACTATTTAAGTACGGCCAAAATTAACAAGGTGACAATACAATGCTGTCGGGCTGAGGTGATACGTTATGAAACCGGTAATCGGACCGTAAAAGTCGTGCCTTCTCCCGGCTCACTTTCAAGAGAAAGGCTTCCCCCTAAATTCTCAATGATGTTGCGGCTGATGGGAAGGCCCAAGCCCGTCCCCTTGCCGGGTGGTTTGGTGGTATAAAAATATTCGTAGATGCTTTTCTGATTTTTTCCGGAAATTCCGACACCCGTGTCGGAAATGTTGATTTCTACCATGGGGGAATCCCCGGAGTCGTCCAAAAACGTTTCCAGCGTAATCCTGCCCCTCTTTCCCCCCTTCTCCTTTACAGCATAAACAGCGTTGGATATGAAATTTACAAAAACCTGCTCCAGAAGCTGCTTGTCGGAACTGATCAAAACAGGACCTGCCATAAAATTATATACAATTTCAATATCCGTAAATTTCAGTTCAGGGGTCAACAAACTGACGGTCTCTCTCAGAAGTTCGTGAGCATCCAGAGATGACGTGGTCAGCTTTGATTCACGGACAAAACTCAACAGTTGATGGGTAATATTCCGGCACCGTTTGGTCTGTTCGCCGATATGCCGAACCGAGGTCTTTATTTCTTCACGGTCTTCCTCATTCAGTCCTTCCGCATCGCTTGCCACCGACCCGATCCATCCGGAAATCTCGCCGATCACCGCCACGGGATTGTTAAGTTCATGAACGATTCCGGACGCAATTCGCCCCACCTCAGCCAGGCGGTCCACCCGGATGAGATCTCCCTTGAACTTCTTCCAGACGGTTATGTCCTGGCACACACCCGCCATGCCAATGACCTTTCCACGGGCGTCGGTCAAAGGTGACAGGGTTACTCGACAATAGACGGTTCGGCCGGTCTTGTGCCGAAAAGGGATTTCTTCACGGACAGCTTTTTTCTCTTTCAGGCATTGAACCGCCAGGCTTTCAAACGCATGGGGATCCTCAGCCAGATCTCTCACCTTCAGGCCGGAAAGATCATCCAGGGTATAACCCAGCGACGATTCTCCCCCTTTGCTGAAAGAAACCAGCACATCGTCCGAATCCGCTCTGAAGATCATGTCCCTTGAATTTTCCAGAACATTTTCCAGATAGTCCCGGGCCCGATGAAGCACCTCTTTTTGCTCAGAGAGGGCCTTGGTTGCTTTTTTTAGTTTTGCCTGGAGCGCCTCACGAGATTCCATAAATCTTTCGTAATTTGTTCATGGCCTTTTTAATGCCCCGGGCCCCGAGACCTGAGCGGTAGATTTCTTCCACTTCGTCTTTGAACCTGGCATTCTGCAACTGCACTTTGTTCTCATAAGCCTCATTGATGGTCTCAAGCAGATTGTCATATTCAATGGGCTTGAGCAAATACTTAAAGGCTTCTTCCCTCCCACTTTCCAGGGCAGAATCGATGGTCCCATGACCGGTAAGGACAATACACTGGAGAAAGGGTTGAATTTTCTTGAGCCTTCTCTGGGTCTCAACCCCGTCCATACCCGGCATTTTGAGGTCAACGACGGCCACATCAAAATCATCATTATTAGCCGCTTCAGTGGCTTCCTCGCCGGAAAAAGTAGCTTTTACGGTGTATCCTTCCCTCAAAAGACGTTTTGAGAGATACTCAACAAGGGTTTCTTCATCATCAATGAGTAAAACTCTAATATCAGTTTTTTCACTCATAACGGACGGCTCCTTCGAAAGGTTTTGGATTGGAAAAATGCTCTGAAAGAGACGAAATCTCTGTGTGGAAAGGATACTTACCAAAACCATGATTTGTCAACCATTTTTAAATTTTGAAGTAAAATGAATGTTGATGGCGCCGTAAAAAGTCCCATCTACTGCGTTGTAGTGATTTTAATGAACTGCCACCGGAATTTCATACGGACTCACTGCTGCCATTTTTTGGCCCCCATCAAATATTTTTTCCTGCAACTTGATGACGGTATCATACATCATTCTCCAATAAAATCAATCTATTCCGGCATATTCCTTCGCCTGGGGTGAAAAAAATGGAGATCCCGACTCGATCCGGATAAGTGCTTGATTTTACGATGCCCACCCAAGTCTCTTTGGGGTAATGTTTTTTGATATTGGAAAATTCTCATAGAATTCAAGGAGCTTAGATACATCGCAAATCCCTCCTAATGCGAAAAAAAACATTTTTTCAGCATCAAAACCCCATGA
>JAFCZI010000293.1 GCA_019314425.1 Deltaproteobacteria bacterium
ATGGAGGGCGACGGGAGGAAATCGAGGAGGGTTACGAGGGTAAGCGGTTTCAATCCACGCCCTCGCATGGAGGGCGACCCATGGCTTTTTTGACAGATTGATCGTGGGCGGGTTTCAATCCACGCCCTCGCATGGAGGGCGACTCCCAGCGATAGAACTCGCTGGATTTAATACTTTTTCTGGGGCATTTTCGCGAACCCCTTTTCATTTTTCATTTCTGTGCTTTCTCATAAGACCGAATCTCTTATAACCGATTGAGACCATTTCTAAAATCGGGATCGCGAACCCCTGTTACACAAAGCGCACAAAAAACATTTCTTTCCAGTCAGTTACGGAAGGACACCCCATCTTGAGCATCAGGTTCGCGCGGGGCTGTCAAACAATAAGAGGTCCCTCCGGATCATTGATTTTCTTCGCCCCAATATGTTCCACCCGTCGGCGCCAGTTGGCACCAAGAAAGTAGAATCGAAGGCTGTCTTTCTCAGGATCAATCTCGTCAATCAGCTTCTGCCGAAATCGTGTCCATTGCGCAGGATCAACCGTGCATTCAAAAACTGAATATTGAACCCGCTGTCCATAGTTCGTACAGGTTTTCGCGACCCTCCGCAAACGACGCTTTCCTTTCGGCGTGACGGTCGAAACATCGTAACTCACAACTACCAGCATCCCATCTCCCTATTTCCAGATAAAGCAGGGATAACCGTCCAAATCGCCCCGGAGATACCGGGCTAACAGCAAAGCCTGCATGTGAAATAAAAGCCCAACGGTAACTTTCTCCTCGATAAAAGGATGAAATATCTCATCCTGTTTTCGCTTTTGATAGGCAACAAGCACGGATTTTCGCGTCTCATCATCCATCAAAACAGCCCCGGATTCGCTTTCCGTGAAACCACTTTTCTGGAGCTGGTTCAGATTTATCAGCGAAAGAACCAGGCGGTCCGCCAAGAAAGGCCTGAATTCTTCCATGATGTCAAGGGCCAATCCCGGCCGTCCGGGGCGATCCCGGTGCAGAAAACCCACAGCCGGATCCAAACCGACAGTCTCAAGCGCGGATCGAACATCATGCATTAAGAGGGTATAAATGAATGACAACAGACAATTCACGCGATCAAGCGGCGGGCGACGATTCCGGCCCCTGAAAACAAAAGCTTTCTTCTGAGAAATAATCAGGTGGTCGAAAACGCTGAAATAGGTATGGGCCGCCTCACCCTCAATGCCGCGCAGGCTGTCCAGGGGAACACCGGTCTGAAGACCATCCAACGAATTGCCCAACCGCGTTACGGCCTCTTTAACGTCACTGCCGTTCATTTTTTCGGCGTGATCTCTCAAGCCCCTTCGCAGTACCGTTCGGCAATTGGCCACTTTCCCTATCAAGATCGCTCTGGCCATCCGAGCCGACACATCCATATCATCGGCCCGGCGATACTGTTCCCGCCTCAGCAAAACATTCCCGGATACCGGCCCCTGCACCCTGGCAAGGAAACGGCCATACTCTGTCAGGAAACTGACGGCCACATCTTTTTCTGCACAAAATCCCAGTAGAAAGGGGCTGCAAAGGACATTTCCAAAGCACACAATGCCACCCAATGTATGGATCGGAACACGCAGGCGGGTTTCCTTTTTCACCCGGACCAGCACCGTTTCCCCTTCTTTTGAGAGGTAGGCGCCCTGGGTGGTAACAAACAAGGTGTTCAGGTGTTTTTTCATGGTTCCCTCGTTGCATTCATGAGGTAATGATCTATTGACTTTCCCTTTTCAACGGTTTTGGGGAGACAAAGGTGTTTCATGGAGCAGCTATCGCACTTTTTCCCATAAACGGGTTTCGGCGTCTTGCCCGCTTCAATAAGGGCGTGAAACCGTTTGGCTGTATCCGCTGTCTCCGATCTCAAACCGGCATCAAAATCGACATCCTGCCTGTGCCGGGTTTTTCCATAGAAGAGGGCGCCGGAGGGGACTTCCACCCCCAGCATTTCTTCGAGGCAGAGCGCCTGCGCACAGAGTTGAACTTTGTCCACATTGTCCTTCTTGGGCCTGCCGCGTTTATATTCCACCGGAAAGGGCCGCCACTTGCCGCCGGAGAGCTCCCTGTTTCGATGAAACTCCACTGCGTCCGCCTTGGCAATCAATCCTAAACGGAGAGACCGAAGAGGCATGCTGTATTCAACCCGAATCTCTCCCCTGGATTCCCGGTCCGCCTCGTGAACCCGCTCATGCATCACCCGGCCTTCGGCTGTGAACAGATTTTCAGCCCATGCCTGTTCAATATGAATCAGGGCACATTGACGCTCACAAAACGCCAGGTGCTGGAGGCCGGATAGGGGAAGGAGATCGTCTTCGGTGTAGGTCATCTATCACGACCCCTTCTCATTCAACTGTTTCTGTTCCTTCTGAGGGATTTCCAGGTAATTCTCGGGGGAGACAACCTTTTTGCGGGTCTTTTGTTCCAGGTCTTTTCTCGCTTTCCCGGCAACTTCTCCACCCTTGTGAGCAGCACGTTTGTTTTCCTGAAAACCCGTTGCATCATCCACCCGCGTTATCTCAGTCGTAGCCGCCTCTCCAAGCATGGAGAAAATCAATTCAAGGTCCGTCATATGGTCCCTGAGATTTTCCCGAGCCAGCCCTTTAAGCTTTTTATGTTCGCCGGGCGTAACACCAAAGGCGGCTTTCGCGATTTCAGCGGTTAATATTGCGTATTCCTTTTCGCGCTTCACCTCCCTCTTTTTCCACTCGTCTGTGAGCTCTTCCCGGATAGCGATGCCGCGCATTCGCTTCTCAATCCAGTCGTCCGAATAGCCTTTCGCTTTATAAAGGGCTTTGGTTCGTTTGGTGCCAAGTTCAGGATCTTCAATTTCCTGAACCCGTTCATAACCGACCTTTGCCAGCCACCGTTTGAAGGGCTCCGCCTTCGGGGATGGAATGGACTGAATAATGCGAAAAATGCCCTCGGTGTTGGCGCAATTTGTGTTACGCATCTTGCCATCAAGAGCTTTTAGACGAAGGGGGGTACAAATTGTACCCCAGTAGGAATTCAATTCCGAATCACGTTGCCGCATTTTTTTTATGTATTGGCGGGGATCGGTGCTATCCGTCAATGCCTCAACCACATCGGCAACTGAAAACCACCACTCATTGTTGTGAATCGTCTTCCTGATTTCCTTGCTTCTGAAAACAGCTATGCTTGTTTCCATCATCCCTCCTGTCAGTCAAAAATAAATATCTCCCCTTTGTGAAACCACCTTTTTTCAGGCGCTCCTTTTCCAAAGCTCGAAGCTGCTGATCAAGCAGGTAGTTGGTCTGGTGAATCATGCAAATCATGGCGCTTTTAAACGAAGGGAGTACAAATTGTACCCCAGTAGCTATCTATATCTTTTCATCCAAAGTAAC
>JAFCZI010000055.1 GCA_019314425.1 Deltaproteobacteria bacterium
CACCATCAAGGAACTGGTCAAACGGTGGTACCCTGCCCTTCCCCGATTTGAAAAGAAAAAAACCCACCTGGCATTGAGCGACATCAGGGAATCCATCGACGAGCTGGCCTACTACCGCAAAAACGTTTTTCTCCCCTGAAAAATGATGGCGCCGTAAAAAGTCCCATCTACTGCGGCTTTTCCGCTTTCGCCTGCACTCTTTCATATAAAACCTGTTTGCACAAGGCTGTGTCCAAAATCCGGGGCAAACAAAAAAACCTTGACACCCGTGCCCTCCCTGACTATATTCCTAAAAAAGAATTTAGGAGTCCCAATGAAAAAATTTACCGAAGTGATGAAAGCCCTTTCAGACCCCACTCGGACCAAGATTTTAAAAATGCTTCAGCACCGCTCCATGTGCGTGTGTGAACTTCGGGAAGCCCTTCAGGTTTCCCAGCCCACCGTCAGCAAGCATCTCAAGATACTGGAAAGGGCCGGGCTGGTTAATTGTAGGAAGGACGGCTTGTGGGTGGATTATTTTCTTGCGGATGGCAGCGAAAGTCCATACGCGGGTTCTCTTTTGGGGAACCTTCGTCACTGGATGGAAAACGATGATGAGGTTTCCCGTCTGGTCGATCGACTTCCGTTTATCAACCGGGCGGATGTCTGCAAACGGTAGTCTCTTTTTTTGGGCTCGTTATATTACTAAATTGCTATTTATGCATTAAAAAACGTGCCCCCCGAGATCAGCAAGGGGGGTAAAGGGAAAACGTCATGAAAGAAAGATGGAAACTGCTGTTGATCATATTGATCTTTGGTGCGGCCTACTACGTGCCCTGGGCAAATCCCGTGATCCGCCGCTCCGGACTCGAAGCCTTTATGATGCTCCAGGAATACGCCCGCCAACATGTACTCACCTGCCTCATTCCCGCTTTCTTCATTGCGGGCGCCATTGCCGTATTCGTAAGCCAGGCCTCAGTGCTCAAATACTTTGGCGCCACAGCCAAAAAGATTCTCTCCTATTCGGTGGCCTCTGTTTCAGGAACGGTCCTTGCGGTCTGTTCATGTACCGTACTCCCCCTTTTCGCGGGAATTTATTCACGGGGTGCCGGCATCGGCCCGGCAACGGCCTTTCTCTATTCGGGCCCGGCCATTAACGTGTTAGCCATCGTACTCACAGCCCGGATACTGGGCTGGGAACTGGGGTTGGCACGGGCTATCGGTGCAATTTTTTTCGCCATCATCACCGGCCTTCTCATGGCCTTCATATTTCGAAAAGACGACGCGGCACGGGCCAAAGGGGAACTATTTCTGCCGGAAGACGAAGGGACGGGCCGCACCCTTGCTCAGGATGCCCTGTTCATGTTGACCCTGGTGCTGATTCTGGTCTTTGCGGCTTTTGCCAAGCCGGCCGAAGGGTCCAATGGGATATGGCCGGCCATTTTCGCCGCCAAATGGTACGTTACCGCCGGACTCCTGATTGTTGCGGGCTTCATGCTCAAATCCTGGTTCATCAAGGAGGAGCGAGTGACCTGGGTCCAATCCGCCTGGGGCTTCATGAAACAAATATTTCCCCTTCTGGGTGCGGGGGTCCTGGTGGCGGGGTTTATGCTGGGAAGGCCCGGGCATGCAGCCCTGATCCCCGATCAATATATTGAAAGCCTCGTGGGGGGAAATTCCCTGTGGGCCAACCTCTTTGCATCGGTTTCGGGCGCGCTCATGTATTTTGCCACCCTCACGGAAGTGCCCATACTTCAGGGACTCTTGGGCGCGGGCATGGGAAAGGGCCCGGCACTCTCCCTGATGCTGGCGGGCCCGGCACTCTCCCTGCCCAACATGTTGGTGATCGGAAGCGTTATGGGTGCTAAAAAAACGGCTGTTTTCTGCACCATCATCGTTATTTTGAGTACCATTGCGGGAATGATCTATGGGGTGATCGCCGGATAACCGTTTGCAATAGAGACAAGGCATGATGGCCTCGTAAAAAGGTCACGGATCTATCTACAGATGGCGTTGTGAAAAGTTCCACATACAAGGTGTAGTGGTTTTTCAGGATCGTCGGGCATACATGTAGGATATTGAAACTCTGGAAAATCACTACAACGCAGCAGATGGGACTTTTTACGGCGCCAAACAAAAATAAACCATTAGAAGAAAGGATAGAATCATGGAGATTAAAGTACTGGGGCCGGGATGCCCCAAATGCGAACAGGTGGAAAAGCGCGTAAAAGAGGTGATTGAGGCGTCAGGGATAGAGGTCTCCGTAAGCAAGGTCAAGGATATTATGGAAATTGCCAAGCACGGTGTTTTTATGACCCCCGCCGTGGTGGTGGATGGGGAAGTCAAGACCGTGGGCAAAATCCCCTCGAAGGATGAAATCAAAGGATGGATAACCGGGTAACAAAACTAAGGCGGCAGAGTCACAGTTTTAAGTTTTAAGTTTTTCAGCCCATGAACTTCTTGTTTTTTGTGACAGAAAACCAGGTGACAAGGTACCATAATCTATGCAACCGGCGGTAAATAATATTTGTGACTTTTTACGAGGGCATCAATATGGAAAATCGAAAATTTGAGAGGCGTCATCCGACCAAGGCCGTAAACTCGATGAGCGGTAAAATAAGAAATCTCATTCATACCTTGCTGGTGCTGGGTTTCATGGGCCTGCCGTTATACGGATGCTCATCGGATGAACCCCCTGCATCCCATTTGCAACCGACCGGCGTTATTCCGATCAAGGGGGTGGTGACCATGGTGGACCTGGGCGCAGACGCCTGTGTTCCCTGCAAAATGATGATGCCCATCATTACCAAGCTTGAAAAAAACTACCGAGGAAAAGCAGCCATCATTTTCATTGATGTGTGGAAGGACAAGGAACCGGCAAAACGTTTCGGCATCCGCGCCATCCCCACCCAGATCTTTTTTGATAAAGACGGCAGTGAAGTCTACCGCCATACCGGTTTCATGAGCGAGGCGGATATTGTTTCGCAGTTGAAAAAGATGGGCGTCAGCTAAGGCCCCGGAAATTCAGAGTCAAAATCAGGAGTACATCGATGCTGGAAACGTTTTTTCTGACGGTTAATGAGTGGATTACAGGTGGCGCCGTTATCGCCGCGCTGGGTTGCTTTCTCTGGGGGATGATCAGCGTGGTGTTCAGCCCCTGTCATCTGGCGTCCATCCCTTTGATCGTCGCCTACGTGGGCGGGCAAGAGACGCTCTTAAAACCGAGACAGGCCGCCGGCTATTCCGTGGCCTTTACTGCGGGACTCTTCATCACCATCGCGCTCATCGGCATCATCTGCGCCTTGCTGGGACGAATGCTGGGAGAGGTGGGCAACTACTGGCAGATCCTGGTTGGACTGGTTCTGGTCTGGGTAGCATTGGGTATGCTGGGCGTTGAAAAATTCGCCATGAGCGGAAATCTTCTCTACAAACTCAATCTTCGCGGCATGTTCGGGGCACTGGTGCTGGGTCTGGCCTACGGAATCCTTTCCGGTTCCTGCACCTTTGGGTTTATCGCCCCCATTCTGGCGATTGTCACGGTTCAGGAGAAGGTGGTCACGGGGGTCCTGTTTATTCTGCTTTTTGCCCTGGGTCACTGCCTTCCTATTGTGGTGGCGGGCAGTTCCACCGCCGCAGTAAAGCGCGTGATGGAAAGCAGCCGCTGGCAGGGGGCCGGCAACTGGTTTCGAAAGGGAGCCGGGGTCCTCATCGGAGGTATGGGGCTGTATTTTATCGTAAACCCTTTTTTCTCAATCTAAACCCTTTTCAAGGAGGTCAATATCATGTCAGACGCACGTCTTTTAGCGGAATGGTTTCCGGAATTCGCTGAGCATCTGGACAAAATGGATGAAACCTACAAAGAAATGCGAACCATTGATGAAAAAACCTATCAGTTCATCTGCTTTGCCCTGGCAATCAAAGCCCGGTCAAAACCCTGCCTTTTAAAGCATTTCATGGGGGCGCTGGAAGCGGGCGCCACCGTAAAGGAGCTTGCCTACATTATGGGTTTGACCTTCCGGGAAGCGGCGGGCGGGGACGACTGCTGGACCCATGACGCCCTGGGAGACTACAAAACCCTCATTGCCGAGGGCCTCAAGAGTTCAGAGTGCTGCAAACGGTAATGTTTCACCCACGTCTTCCCTCAACCCAATCCATCACTGCGGGAATGAGAAAAAGCGTCAGCAGGGTGGAGGAGGCAAGACCGAACACCACCACAATGGAAAGGGGCCGTTGCACTTCCGATCCAATACCCCGGGAGAGCAGCAGCGGCAGAAGGCCCAGGATGGTGGTAGCGGCCGTCATGAGCACCGGCCGCAGCCTGAGCATTGCCCCTTCTACAATAGCGTCCAGCGGCTTTCTACCTTCAATCATCAACTGATCGATGGTACTGACAAGGACCACACCGTTTTGAACCGCAATGCCGAAAAGCGCGATAAACCCTACTGCTGCGGGAACGGAAAGGTATTCGCCCATCACAAGCAGACCGATAATACCACCGGTGAGGGCCAATGGAACATTGAGGATGATTACGAACGCGTGCTTAAAGGTCCCGAAAGTCATCCAGAGCATGATGAATACCGTGAAAATCACAATGGGCACAATCACCATGAGACGCATCATGGCCCGCTGCTGATTTTTAAACTGTCCGCCGTATTGCACCGTGTATCCCGGGGGCAATACCACCTTTTGCGCAATCCGTTCACGGATCTCTTTAAACACACCTCCCAGGTCCCTTCCCCGGATATTCCCGTACACGATCCAGCGCCGCTGGTTGTCCTCCCGGCTGATCTGCATGGGGCCCAAGACCTGCTGAATCTCCGCCACCCGGGAAAGGGGAATCATTGACCCGTCAGCCGTGTGAATCAGTAATTCCCCAAGCGCCGTCAGGTCCGCCCGGTAGGGGGCCTGGTAGCGAATATGGATGTCAAATCGCCGCGTGTTGAGGTAAATATTGTCCACCGCCTCTCCTCCCACGGCCAGTTCCACAATCTCAAGGATCTGTCCCACAGTGACCCCGTAGCGGGCACAGGCGGCCCGGTCCGCAACCACCTGAACCTGGGGTTGCCCCAGAGCCTGCTCCGCGTTCAAATCCACCAGACCGGGAACATCCTCAATGGCCTCCCTGATTTCAAAGGCCTTTTCTTTCAGCACCGCCAGATCCTCCCCGAACACCTTGATGGCCAACTGGGCCTTGACCCCTGACAGGAGCTCGTCAAAAGCGTTCTGAATGGGCTGTGTGAAATTAAGTTTCACGCCTTTGTATGCGGAAAGATCCCCATGCAACGCCTGGACAAGGTCTTTCTTGCTTTGGTGAGAGGGCCACGCCTCGATGGGTTTGAGCGCCACATGGATTTCCGCGTAGTTTACGGGATGGGGGTGACTGCCGGCCTCGGGACGTCCGATGCGGGAGACAGTCTCCGCCACCTCTTTGTGGCCCATGATAATACGCTCCATTTTCATGACGGTTTCAGAGGCCTTTTCCAGGGAAATGGAAGGGGCCATGGTGACCCCGATCAGGATGGAACCTTCCTCCAGGGTGGGAATAAATTCTGTTCCGATTAAGGGCAGAGCGGCAAGGCTTGAAAGAAACACGGCCAGGCTCAGGCCCATCACCAGATATTTCTTTCGAAGGGCCTGAAGTAGCATGGGGCGGTACGCCCGCTTGAAGGTTCTCGTAAGCCAGAACTCCTTTTGGGTACCTTTCTTGAGCAGGTAAGACGACAATGCCGGTGCCACAAAAAGTGCGCTCAGGATGGACCCGAACAAGGCGAAACAGATGGTGAATGCCATGGGGGTAAACATTTTTCCTTCCACATCCTGAAGGGAAAAAATGGGAAGAAACACGATGATGATAATGGCGATAGAGAAGACGATGGGTCGGCTCACTTCCCTGGCCGCCTGCAGGATCGTGTTGATTCGATTCGCGTGGGTAACCCGGCTTTGGTTCAGGTGGCGGTAGATGTTTTCCACCATCACAATGGCGCCGTCCGCCAGCATGCCGATGCCGATGGCAATCCCGCCCAGGCTCATGAGATTGGCGGAAATGCCGTATATGCGCATAAAGATGATGGATATGAAAGCGCAGAGGGGAAGGGACAGGGCCACAATGAAGGCGGAACGCAGGTTGCCCAGAAAAATCAGAAGGGTCGCTATCACCAGGACGGCCCCCAGGACCAGGGCCTTTTTGATGGTCCCCGTGGCCTGCCGCACCAATTCCGCCTGTTCGTAATAGGGATGGAGGGTTACGCCAGGCGGCAGGGATTTCTTGACCTCTTCCACCTTCCGGTAAAGATCTTCAATGACCCGGGAACTGTTTTCGCCAAACAGTTTGAGCACCATGCCGGAAACCACTTCCTCGGTTCCATTGTGGGTCACCACGCCCCTGCGAACGGCGTTACCGTAGCCCACCCGGGCCACATCCTCAATCCGAACCGGGACCCCCTGCACCACCCTGATGGGGATTTTCCTGATCTCATCAAGGTTCTTCAAAAGCCCGATGCCTCTGACCAAGTGTTCCTCGGCCCCCAGCACGAGAAACTGCCCGCCGGCATTTCGATTGTTTTCCCGCACCGCCGCTACCATATCCTCAAGGCCGATGCCATATTTCCGGAGGGCAAGGGGATTCACGCGAATCTGAAATTGCAGCACATGCCCCCCCATGGAGAGAATATCCGTGACCCCCGGGACAGTCCGAAGTTGGAATTTGACCACCCAATCATTGATTTCGCGCAAATAGGTTCCGGGATCTTTTCCGTGGGTGTTAGCACCTTTCTCCAGTGTCAAATAGTATATGAAAATTTGTCCGAGACCCGTAGATATGGGGCCCAGTTTGGGCGGCTCTTCCATATGGGGCAATTCCGATGTTGCGGCCGAAAGCCTTTCACCCACAAGCTGTCTTGCAAAATAGATATCCACGTCGTCTTCAAAATAGACGTAAATCACGGACAGACCGAATGCGGATGTGGACTTGATCTGGGTCACATGGGGCAAACCGTTCATGGCCGACTCAATGGGATAGGCAATCAGACGCTCCATCTCTTCCGGCGCCATGCCATGGGCCTCGGCAAAAACGGGCACCATGATGGGTGATATGTCCGGAAAGGCCTCCACCGGCATCCTGTTGTACTCGTAAATACCAAAACCGAGGATCCCGATAACAGCCAGAATCACCAAGGCGCGGGCTTTAAGTACTCCCTCAAGCAGTTTATTGATCATGTTTTTTCCTCATTAGTGCCCGTGCCCCGCATGGCTGCCCATTGCATCCGTCGTCAGCGTGGCTTTCAGTTCAAAGGCCCCATCAATCACATAGCGGTCTTCCGGGGACAGACCTGCGGTAATTTCCACATGGTTTTCATCAGAGCGTCCCGTTGTCACAACCCTCTCCTCAAAGCCCCCTTCACCCGGAACAAACACCACTGATTCCCCCCCGATGCGTTGAACCGCTCTTTTGGGAACCAGAAAGGGAATGTGCTTTTCTCCAGCCAATATCCGGGCCGATACAAACAGTCCGGGGCGCCACTCTCCATCGGGGTTGGAAAGGGTCGCCCGCCCATTGGCCGTGCGGGTTTCTTTTCCCACAAGGGGGCCGATGAAAGTCAGCCTGCCCGTGGCGGAAGCCATGGGACCATCACCTTGTATGTGGACGGCCATATCTTTCTTTAAAAAGGGCAATTGCCTCTGGAGCAGGTTGATCCTCACCCAAACCGTGTTCATATCCGCAACCCGGTACACTGAATCGGTGCTTTCCACCATTTCCCCGAGGGAGAGGTTTTTTTCCAGGACCTGCCCATTCAAGGGTGAAAGAATCTCATAACGTGTCAGGGAGGCATCCGCTTGACGAGGCAACCTGTCCAGGGCACCCTTTGACAGACCCAGGGCCATAAGCTTCTGCTGTGCGGAGCGCACCGCTATCCGGGCAGCCGAAAGCGCCATCTTCGATTCCAGATAGTCCAGTTCCGGTGAAATCTTCTTTCGCCACAGGGATTCTTCCCGCTCGAAGTTCTTTACGGCCAGCGTCAGTCGCTCCCGGGCCGACAGATAGGCCGAACCGGCATCCGCCAGTTCACGGCTTTCCAGGACTGCCATCACCTCGCCCCTGCGGACCGGATCCCCCTGGCGTTTTCTGATTTCTTTCACATAACCGGATACATAAGGTGTCACAAGGGCCACGTTGTCATCATTAAGCACAATCTCTCCGGGCAGGGTTAAAACCGTTTCCAGCGTTCCGGGACCGGCTTTTGCCGTAACAATCCCCAAGGCCCGGACCTGATCCTCGCTGAGAAGGATATGATCTTCGTCCTGGTGAACGGGCTCGGACTTGAGGGATTCATGGTCTTGTTCTTCATGTTCCTCGTGTTCCCTTTCACCATGGTTTTCCGCTTCATGAATCTCCATTGCCGATCGATGGGATTCCACATTACGCCCGTAGTAGAATGCGCCAAAGGCAACCGGAATCGTCACAGCCATACAGATAAGAACCACCTTCATTACTCTCACGGGGCAACTCCTTTTTTTGAGTTTTCAACCGCCGAAACCAATACACCCATATCGAGACCGATGAGCCGTTCCACCCGCGTCCGGGCCTGCTGGTAAGAGAACAGGGCATTGATGTAGCGCAAATTCATTGAAACCAGGGTTCTCTGAGCATCCAGCATGTCCAGATAATCAAATTTTCCATGGCGAAACCCTTCTTC
Organism: Deltaproteobacteria bacterium; assembly: GCA_019314425.1. GTDB lineage: Bacteria > Desulfobacterota > DSM-4660 > Desulfatiglandales > Desulfatiglandaceae > NaphS2. Next base: position 8,673 of record JAFCZI010000055.1, read on the forward strand.
AGAAGCCTTGAAAGCGGCTTCAGCCCCCGGCAGGACATGCTCAGCCAGATCGGTGGCCTCCATATGGGCTCTGGAGAGCCGCTGGTATGTTTCGGCCAGATTGTTGACCACCCTTAACCAAACGGCCCTTGATTCCTCTTTTGACTTGCTCAACCTGTCCCGAGCCTCCAGTGTTGCGCCCTGGTTGGTGTCAAAAATGGGGATCGGGATGGATACCCCCATGACAAACGCCGTATCGTTCACCTCATTGTGGTGTTTGGCACCCAGGCTCACCGTCAAATCGGGGATACCCCGGGCCTGTTCCAGATCCACGCCGGCCCGGTGTTGCTCGATGGCCACGGCCCAGCGACCCACATCCGGGTTTCGGGAGACCATACCTTGAAGCGCCTCAAGGGACGGCACTGGAAGCAGATTGCCCAAACGGCCCCTGGCCTCGCTGAAAGTGGGGGTCGTTCCGCCCCAGGCTCCCGAAAGCTTTCTTCTGGCAACTTTGAGATCAAATTGAGCATGTTTCACATCGATCCGACTTGCGGACCGATCCACCTCCGCCTTGATTTTTTCCATGGGGGAGATTTTTCCGGCCTTTACCCTTTCCGACGTGGTTTGAAGCACTTCATTGGCCAGGTTGAGCAGCTTTCGCATCAGGGTCAGACGCTCCTGGGTGAAAAGCACATTCATGAATGCCAGTGTGGCCCGGGCCACCACATCCGCCAGTATCACCTCATAATCCCACTGGGCCAGATCCCGGCCCAGTGCGGCATAGGTGCTCCTTTTGGCACGTTTCCCGCCCAGTTCAATCAACTGACTCAATTGCACCTTGGTCTCGGCCGCATTAAAGCCGTGGAACACGCCTGAACCGGCGAAGTTCTCCGTTTCCGCTTCAATTTCGGGGTTGGGAAGAAGCCCCGCCTGGATCACGCGGCCATCCATAGAGCGTCTTTCCCAGCGGGAGGCATTCAGAACAGGGTTATGTTCAAGGGTCAGATCAATGGCTTTTTGAAGGGTAACGGGATTTCCGTCAAAATCGAAAACAGGTTCAGGAATCTCCGCCATGGATTCCATAGGAAACCCGCCGACAAAAAAGAGCAGCAGAGATACCCGGAACAATTTCGGGAATCGAAACTTTATAGGATGCATGGATCATCTCTCCATATACTAAATGGTTCAGACCAAAAAAATGGCCCACTTCGAAAAACAGAAGATATGGAACAGAAAGAAAAAAAGAGATGATCAGATGATCAGAATGGTGGTGTTGATAAAAGCGGTGTCAGGGAAAACAAAGAATGGGTCATAAAACCGGTATCCGCCCCGGGGGCCCGCAGATAAATTAATCGTTGACTCGGAGCTGTGGCGCTGGGCGGATGGCAGTAAGCTTAACGTACGTTTGAAGGAGGCTTGGGAAGAGATGAGGGTTTCCAGAGTCAGGGGAAAATGCCGCCGCCCTTCCTCACTGCTCGTATGGCTTAATCCTGCCGAAGATTCATGGCAGGGCTGCCCGGGCAATTGGCCGTAATGAAGATGAGCCGTTTTCCCCTCATGACCGCCGCCCCCATGAACGCACAACAGCATGGCGCGAAATGGGACGTTCCCTAACCCCACGCACATGAAAAGTAAAATAGCGATAC
>JAFCZI010000294.1 GCA_019314425.1 Deltaproteobacteria bacterium
GGGCTCATTTTTATAGGTAAAATCTGGGCACAGAGAGGAGATTCTCCCGGGTGCGGAATGTGGGGGCTATTTTTACGACACCATCAACCTTTCCAGAGATCCACGTCAATTAAGCCAAGCCTTGCCGCGTACCGGACCAATTCCATGGTGCTGTGAAGGTCAAGTTTATTCATAATATTGGTCCGGTGGTTTTCAACGGTCTTGGGGCTGATGAAAAGTTTTTTGGCAACCTTTTTCGTTGGAATCCCCTCGGCGATCAGGCGCATGACCTGTTGCTCGCGCGAGGTCAGCATACTGTAACCGACATCGGTGATCCTTGCACTCTTTTCACCCGATTCCATAAGGTTTTTGGCCACCTGATGCGACAGGGATGCATCGATGAAATATTCACCTCTTGACACGGTTTCAAGACACTCGATAAGCCTTTCGCTCGCCGATTCCTTAACCACGTATCCCGTGGCCCCCGCCTGAAATGCCTCGGTGATATAATCGATTTTGGAATGCATGCTCAGCATCATAATGCGTGTCTCGGGAAGGAGCTCGCGCAGGCTTCTTGTCACGTCAATACCGCTCTGATCCGGCAAAGAGAGGTCCATCACCACGAGGTCGGGCCTCAATGCTTCAGCCTTGAGCAACGCTTCACGTCCGGTTCCCGCTTCTCCGATCACCTCAAGGCCGGAATGGCCTGTCAACAATGATTTCAGGCCCTCTCTGAAGAGGGGGTGATCATCAACAATCAAAACTGTCTTCTTTTCACTCACGGTTCTTCCTCCCGAAAGGAAGTTCTACCAGGATTTTTGTGCCCCGCGTGGGGCGGGAAACTATCGTCATTTTTCCATTGAGAAGCGATACTCTTTCCTCCATGCTGCGAATCCCCATCCGCCTTTCATTGAATGCCGCCTCAAGCCGATTTTCGACATCGAACCCTTTGCCATTATCTTCTATGCGAAGGATAATGTTCGGGAAAGACACGACCAAGCTGACGGCGACACGGGCGGCATCCGCGTGCCGTCTGATGTTGTTGAGGCCTTCCTGGATCAGGCGGTACAGTGTTATCTCCGTGTCAAAATCGAGTTTCACCTCATCCATTCCGGCGGAAAAAAAGTCAACCTCCGGCCCGCCCCCCCGGAGAAATCCTCGCAATACCTTAGAACCGTCTGAACAAGCCCTAACTGCTCCAGACCCGCCGGGCTCAGGTTGTAGGCCAAGTCACGGATGGCGGCGATGTTTCGGCGGGCCATTTCTGAGAGTTCAGCAACCCTTTTCCTGTTTTCAATGGAAATGTCCGGTTGACCGACAAAAAGGGTATCAAGACCGATTTTCATGGCGGAGCAGTCCTGGGCCAGATGGTCGTGCAGGTCGCGGGAAAGCCTTTGCCGTTCAATCTCCTGCGCCCTCAGCAGTTGGTGTGAAAGCCTGCGAATTTGATCTTCCGTCCGCTTGCGTAAACTGATGTCTCGATGAACACCGCGATAACCTGACAGGTTTCCGCCCTTGTCGAAAAAAGGAGTCCCATTGACCTCCACGGTGATTTCATAACCAGTCTTGTGGACAAGCCGGGTTTCCAAGGCGAAAATCGGCCTTTTTCGCATCGTAACCTGAAAGACACTTTCTTTTAAGGTCTCTTTCACGTCCTCGGCGAAGAAATCATGAAAGTCCTTCCCGATCACCTCATCAGGCCTGTACCCCAATATATCTTCAACCATAGGATTGGAATAGATATACCGGCCCTGCCTGTCCACCTCCCATATCCAGTCAGAGATGTTTTCGGCCAAATCCTGAAATCGTTTCTCCAATTCACGCAATGATTGCTTAAGCTTCCATTCGCGGGCGACCTTCTCAATGACACTCGGAAGCAGCTTGAAGAAATCTGCGGATTTAACCAGATAATCCCGGGCCCCCAATTTCATGGCCTGAACCGCGATATCCTCGTCCCCCTGACCAGTGATCATAATGACGGGGATATCTCTTTTCTCCTGATTCAGGGCCTCCAGAAATTGGATGCCATTCATGTCGGGCATGAGATAGTCCGTGACGATGATGTCCGGGAGGATCTCATCAAGCCTTTCGAGACAGGAGCCCGCGTCCTTGAAATGATACACCGAGGCGCCCGGCAAATCTCTGAGGATCGCCCGTTCCATGAGACTGAAATGGGCATCTTCGTCTTCGACAATCACAAGGCATAATGTTTCCATAACCCTAAGAGACCTGTTACGATGTTTTTTTGTCGACCACAGGGGGTTGATTCAGAATCATCCAGTAAAAATCTATCTGACGGATTTTTTCTTCAAAATCCTTAAATCCCACCGGCTTGGTCAAATAACTGTTGGCATAGGAACCGTAGGAACGGGAAATGTCTTCTTCCCGGTCAGACGTTGTGAGCATAATCACCGGGATTTTTTTCAGGCACTGATCCTCCTTGATCTTTTTCAAAACATCTATGCCGTCAATGCCGGGGAGCTTGATATCCAGCAGGATCAGACCGGGGCACGGATACTTCACTTTATCGGTATATTTCCTGCGGTTGAAAAGATATTCGAGCGCTTCTTCTCCATCAGGCACAACGTCGACCCGGTTTGCGTTGCCTGCCTTTCGAATCGCCCGACGGGTCAGCTCCGCATGGGCGGCCTCATCTTCTACGAGCAAGATGTTTGAAGGTTCATAATCCATATTTTAGGTCTCCTTTGTTTTGACGGTGAAAAAAAAGGTACTCCCCTTACCGAGCGCAGATGTCAGCCGGATGCTCCCCCCATGGCTTTCTATCACCCGCTTTACGATCGCCAGGCCGATACCCGTCCCCGTCCCTGCCTTTTTCGCGGGAGGGAGGCGCTGGAAAACTTGAAAAATTTTTTCAAAGTATATCTCCTCAATACCGATGCCGTTATCTCTGACAAAAAACACTGTTTGACCGCTTTGATCTTCAACGCCCACCTCTATACGTGGGGTGGGGTTCTCTTTTCCGACATACTTGACCGCGTTGGACAACAGGTTCTCCATGACCTGCAACAGGCGCTTTCTCTCCCCGTAAACACGCGGGAGATTTTCCTGAATCTTTACCTCAATACCCCTTTCCCGGATTTGAGGTTCAAGGGCCTTCAATGCCTCTTCCGCAATACCGGCAAAAGAGAAAGTACTCTTTTTTTCGGTCAGACGTCCGATTCGCGAGAGTTCCAGCAGGTCGTTAATCAATGACTCCATCTTCAGGGCGGCATCGCTTATATACTCGAGATATCTTTCGCCTTCCGCCGGTATCAGGTCCCCAAAATCCTCCCGCATGGCGCCGATGAAACCCTCAATGGTAACGATGGGGGTCTTCAGATCATGAGAGACCGTATACACGAAGGTTTCAAGCTCAGCG